>JAIVWD010000080.1:0-2153 GCA_049190315.1 Deltaproteobacteria bacterium
AGGCTGAAGGCTGAAGGAAACAGATGATTCCTGAGAGTTATTCTCTATTATGTTTAGGACAAAATTTCCGGCCGCTTTAAGAAAATATTGACTTCCGGGAGTCTTTTCCCTAAAAGGCTTCAGCCTTCAGCCTAACCAACCTGAATAATTACGAAGTAATTATAATGACTTTTAAATCTCTATCCCTTAAAAATTGAATCAGCTCGTTATGTAAAGGAACTGTCGCTATAAGTATGCTGTTGCCCTCTGAATCTGCAACCAGAAATCCCGGTATGGTTAACGAAGTATTATATTTTTCAGGCCTTTTCGCAACAAAAAACATTGGATTGACCGTGTAATCAAGCCTGATACCTTTAAGAAGTTTTTCTATACTGGTATTTATATTATCCCCTGTATCTATCTGAACAACCTCCATGCCGGCCTTTTTAATAGCAATTACTGCCTCGCCATAAATATTTCCAAAGTCAACAATCAGCGGAGCATCATCTTTTAACGATATGAGGTTTGCTAAGGCTTCAACCTGAATGCCTTCGTATGGAAATGTAATGTTGATATTCTGCTCATATCTGTAACCCATTGCTTTAAGCAAATCATTTACAATGTCTTTTATTTCCAGTGTGTTGATAAAGGTTATGTTTTTATCAAATTGCCGGTTCTTAACATCTTCTTTCTTATATTTTTTTGTAATTTTTCCATCTTTTATTATATCTTTAACAATTATACCTTGCGATTCAAGATATCGGCAAATTGAATCCGGCATGCGTTCATCCTGATTTTCAATAAAATTTATACAAACAGAATGAGCTTTATTTTCATCGCCCAATTGCTTCTCAAGTATCCACCTTGCAGTGATATTTACTTCCATGCCCTGATCTGAAAATGAAAATTTGTTTTTTATACTATCTTTGAATATTGAATTAATCACCGAATCAAAAAGATGCTCTGAAGAAGACTTCTGAGAAACTGGAACAATTATTACATTCTTCCAAAATGACCTTATCGCATTCAAAGCATATTCCCGCATATCATCTTCTTGAAAAATTATTCTGTTTCGATTTTTAAGCTCTACAACAGGAAACCTGGAAAGATCTAAGCTGAAATCCTCTTCTCCCTGCGTTGGAAAGTAGTATATGCCTTTATTCAGGAGCCTTGCATCCAGCGCATAAGACAGTTGCTTAAGAGGCGACAGCGGCGCAATATCTTCTTTTCTTGTTAAAACTGCAACTGCCGCTGTCTCTCTTGTGCGAGAAGCATCTGTACCGCTCAGCGCAATTTCTTCTACAATATTGCCGGAAGCATCAAAAAGGGATTTATACCAGGGCTGGTTTCTAATGGATGGATTGGGAATATAAATTTTTTGACCGGTATGAATAAGATTCGGATCAACAACCCCTGGATTGATAAGCCTGAACAATTTCATTCCTTCCCTGTATAATCTCTTTTTTTCATCATATGATTTTGTATTATGTATCTTGTAGCCTTGTGCAACAAGTTTTGCCAAATAATCCCCTTCTTTTACTGTATATTCAATTGATTGATTTTTAAGTGTTTCAGGAATGTTTTCAATGGTTACAAACGGGATGGTAACGATACCGGAAGATTGGCCCATCATGGAGTCCCGGGGCAATATCTTTAAGGGAATAAAAATATTCTGACCGGGTAGAATTTTATTTATGTTACGAATGTGAGGATTAATACGTTTAAATATGCTTATAAATTCAGGGAAATCCTTTTGTGAAATTTCACCTCTTTGCCTGAAAAGTTTAAATAGCCAATCATCTTTCTGAACGATATAAGGATCGCACAAAACATCTCGCCCCCTGTCTTTCCAAACCACATAGCTTTTATATAAAAAAGCTGCGTTTACATCATAAAGAGGGCTTATGGTAAATATTATTAAACATAGAAAGATAGAAATTAATGATTTAAGCATGTTAACTGCTCCGGTTGTTAGGTTCACAGTTCACGGTTATTCTTAAACCTTTTTCGTAAGCGTTCACGGAACGTTGAAATTAGAAAATAGAAATTGGAAATTTGGCCTTCATGCTTTTGTACTGTTCTTCCCAATTTCCAATTTCAAGTTTCAAGCCGTGAACGGCTACCCTTTTTCAGATCCAACGCATTAGCTATTTCTTCTGATGTGCGTTCGACAA
>JAIVWD010000080.1:2163-11247 GCA_049190315.1 Deltaproteobacteria bacterium
CCCTAAAAGTCTTCTACCTTTAGCCTTTAGCCTTCAGCCTTCAGCCTTCAGCCTAACCAACCTGAGCAGTTAAATCCAACGCATTTGCTATTTCTTCTGATGTGCGTTCGACAAACTGTTTAAAATCTTCTCCAGTTAACGGCTTGCCGGGCGCAGGAACCTTTTCAAGGTCTTTTGGCCGGATAAAAACAGGGGAATTGATTAAATCCGGGTTTGGAGAAATTTCAAATTCTTCCGGAAAACTGTTTTCAAAATACATCTTCTGGAAGCCCGAAAATTTCAGTGCATGAGCGGTTGAATCAACGATGGCAACGTCATTTTTTTCAATAATTTTTTGTTCATATGCTGAAACAAGAGCCGCCAGAGATTCGCCGCCATGAGTACATGCAATGTGCCCGTTCCGATTTGCTAAAAGTTCCCAGTCCATGATGTCCTGCTCAGACACCTCAATAAAAAACACCTTTTGTTTGTCAGACATGCTGTTATAAATGTCAACCAGATGAATTACACGGGGCATTGATACCGGGTTGCCGATCATAGCGGCCTGAGCCACGCTGGACCTTACTGTTACAGGAACAAATTCCCGTTTTTTCGCATCAGGTTCCAGGTAATATTTGTAAACAGGATTGGCATGCTTTGACTGCACACCAATTATTTTTGGCAATGTATTTATAATTCCTGTTTCATAAAACTTTAAAAATCCGCTCATAACCGCTGTAATATTACCTGCATTGCCGATAGGTAATATTACGACTTTGTCGCTCATATCATATTCAAAATCCTGGGCGATTTCATATGAATATGACTCCTGGCCAAGTATCCTCCAGGCATTTTTGGAGTTTAACAGCGCTACATTATATTTCTCCGACAAAGCTTCAACAACCTTCATGCAGTCGTCAAACACACCTGGAATTTCAAATACCGATGCCCCGCTTCCCAAAGGCTGGGACAACTGCTGCGGAGTTACTTTTTTATGGGGAAGAAGTACCGCAGATTTTACATGAGGCTTAAGATAAGATGCATATAATGCCGCAGATGCGGAAGTATCTCCCGTAGAAGCGCATATTGCCAGCACATCAGAAGAAATATATCCTTTGCTGACCATAAACTGTATATAACTGAAAGCGCTTGCCATCCCCCTGTCTTTAAAAGACGCACTTGGATTCTGGCCATCATTTTTAAAGTAAAATCTAATTCCTGCCTTTTTCTGCAAAAAAGAATTTGCTTCAACAACAGGTGTATGCGCTTCCCCCAGATAAACAATGGAATCCAGGGGTATAATTGGACCAATAAATTCGTGGTATAAATAAATTCCTTTTAGAGCGGAAATTTTGAGCATCTTGCGATAATCAAAAATTCTGTGCCACAATTCTCCCGGAATTTTTTTAAGCCTGTCAAAATTTGCATCATAAATAAGCAACACCTGTCCGCATTCCGGACATGTGTATAGCAATTTCTCAATGCCGTATTCCAGCCCGCACTCCAAACAGCGATATATAAGCCTCCCTCCCTCATCAGAAGTCAGGTCGGGAATTAGATATGGCTGGATATCTTTTGGAAAATTTTCAAGTTTCATGGGTGAATTCTTTCTGTAACAGTTTCCAGTTCACGGTTGTCGCTCTACAGTTCTCGTTCCCACGCTGGAGCATGGGAACCAGGCATAAAAGGATCCACCATAGTTTCTTATCAGTACCTAAGGGGTGGCATGGACAAACTTGTTTGTCCGTGCAAATGACGTCGATACAAAGTAACAAACGGGAACAACTGTTCGGCATTTCAATGATTGAGGTTATGTACATTTTTTAAAAATTCTTCGACAGAAAAGGGGCACGGACAAACAAGTTTGTCCATGCCACCCGTCCGTCTTTCACCTATATTTATGTTTTGATCAACCGTTAACTGTAAACCGTGAACTATTTTAAGGCTTCCCTTTCTGAATTGACGAAGTCTTCATATATGGTTGAAGTGCTTCGGGAATTATTACAGACCCGTCCGGCTGCTGGAAGTTTTCAAGTATAGCCGCAACCGTGCGCCCAACAGCAAGTCCTGATCCATTCAATGTATGGACAAGTTCGGTTCCTTTTTTCCCTTTTCTCCTGAACCTGATATTTGCACGCCTTGCCTGAAAGCTTTCAAAATTACTGCAAGACGAAATTTCTCTATAAACACCCTGGGCAGGCATCCAGACTTCAATATCATATGTCTTGGCTGCGGAAAAGCCCAGATCTCCCGTGCAAAGACTAATGACCTGATACGGAAGCTCAAGGCTTTTTAAAATTGTTTCAGCATCGTTTAAGAGTTTTTCAAGTTCATCATAAGAAGTTTCGGGCCTGGCGAACTTTACCAGTTCTACCTTATTGAACTGGTGCTGTCTGATCAATCCTCTTGTATCCTTTCCATAAGAACCTGCTTCGCTGCGGAAACAGGGGGTATAGGCAGCATACATAATCGGCAGCAAATCTTCATCCAGAATCTCGCCCTGATGGATATTGGTAACCGGAACTTCGGCAGTTGGTATCAAAAAATAATCCCACCCTTCCAGTTTAAAGAGATCTTCCTCAAACTTTGGGAGCTGGCCGGTGTTGGTCATGCTTTGCCGGTTCACAATAAAAGGAGGAAGGGTTTCTTTATAACCGTGCTCTGTGGTGTGAATATCGAGCATGAAATTGATTAAAGCTCTTTCCAGCCTTGCTCCGGCTCCGAAATAAAGCGGAAAGCGCGCACCGGTAATCCTGGAAGCTCTGTCAAAATCGAAAATTCCAAGGCTTTCGCCTAATGACCAATGGGGTTTGGGTTCGAAGCCGAAATCCGGACATTTTCCAACTTGCTTTATGGTTTTATTTTCAGAACTATCTTTTCCTGCAGGAACAGATGTGTGGGGTATATTAGGCAGTCCAATAAGGATGTTTTTTACTTTTTCTTCCATTTCGGTCAAAATTTTCTCTAAATTCTTAATCCGGCCCGAAACTTTACGCATTTCATTTACAAAATTTTCTGTATCTTCACCCTCCTTTTTCATCATTGCTATCTGTTCAGAGACCTTGTTGCGTCGATGCCTCAAAGCTTCTATCTCAAGAAGAATATCTCTGCGTTTTACATCGCAACTTGCTAAACTTTTAAGATCCGCTGTTTCACCTCGCAATGAAAGAACTTCTTGAACTAAAGACAAATTTTGAATAACAAACTTGATTTCCAGCATAAAATACCTATGTTTAGTGACTACTCACGTAGTCAGGCTGAAGCTGTTTAGACTGAAGGCTGAAGGGGTCAAAAGGGCACGATTGCCGTACTTTAGCGGAAACATCTGATTCTTGCACCAAACATGGCTTCAAAATGCGCTTTTTCCTAACAGCCTTCAGCCTATCCACCTGAGTAGTTACTATGTTTTTAAAAAAATAGCTCTTGTAAGGACTCGGTCAACTTAGGTTGAAAATTATCATAGAGCAATTGTTTGGTCAATGATTATTGCGAGTTGTCTTGACTTTAATTGCCTAATTTGTATAGACTAAAAAATATAACTAAACAATTTAGGTTAAATTTACTCTGGAGAAAAAACATGGAGGAAATTCGAGAAAAAAAACAAGAAATACGCAATAATATTGCAACGATACTTGAAAATTTTTCTGATAAAGAACTATTAAAAAAAACCAAACAAGTTGAGGACAACTTGTTTGAATTTGCAAACTTTCTTGAATCAAAAATTGTTTTGCTTTATGTCAATAATAAAACAGAGGTTAAATCCGGTAATATTATTAAAAGATGTTTTGACCACAATAAAATTGTAATTCTTCCTGCCTTTGATATCAAAAAACATAAAATGAAATTAATGAAAGTTGGTGACCCTGATAATGACCTGATAACTGGTCCGAGAGGCATCCTGGAACCGGATATAAACCGCTGCAAAATCGTACCTGTTGACTGTATTGATCTGGCAATTATCCCGGGGGTTGCTTTTGACGAAAAGGGGGGAAGGATAGGAACCGGAGAAGGATATTACGACAGATTTATTCCTAAACTTTCTGTAACAACCAGAAAGGTTGCGTTAGCTCTTGAGTGCCAGATTATTCAGCAAGTTCCTGTTGAATCACATGACAAACATGTAGATATAATAATTACTGACGAAAGGATAATTTATAAAATATAAATGCAGGGGGCAGGGATCGGGTGTCAGGGATTAGGGGATCGGGGTTTTTTAATAAGTGAAACATGTTTGATATTAATCTCAACTCTTGGAGCCTCTTTTTTCTTGTCAGCCTCTGGCTGATATGTTTTGATCAACCGTGAACCGTGAACCGTGAACCGTGAACCGTGAACCCTAATCCCTGGTCCCCGATCCCTGCCCCCTGCTCTCTATGGATTCAATATATCTTCCAGCTTCTTTAGATTTGTTTCTTCCCCTACCGCTATAACGGTATCTCCGGCTTTGATAAGTGTTTCAAAAGAAGGATTAAACAACATGCTGTCATCTGACTTCTTTATTGCAATTATTATAAGATTAAACCGCTGCCTGATACCTGAATCCTTTAACATCACGTTTGATAGAGCTGAAGATGAGCTTACAGGTATCTCCTCCATCTGAATATCTTTGCGCGAATAAGTAAAAGCAAGGTCAAGAAAGTTTGTTACCGTAGGGCGAAGTATCCTCTGGGCCATACTTACACCACCCATTTCATATGGGGATTCAACGCTGTTTGCCCCGGCTGCCCGTAATTTCGACTTTGATTCGACATGGCACGCCCGTGCAACTATATGAATATCCGGGTTAAGCTGTCTTGCCGTCAAGACAAGAAACACATTGTCCGCATCAGTAGCTAACACAGCAACAAGTCCTTTTGCCCGCTTTATTCCAGCCTTAATAAGATTTGCCTCATCCGATACATCCCCGCATACATAGAGAACTTTATCTTCATCCATTACCGGAATCAGCTCTCTGTTTTTCTCTATAACAACCAGGGCAAGCGGCTTTCTTTGTAAATTTTTGCAGAGGACCCTTCCAATACGTCCATATCCGCAAACAATATAATGGTTATTTAATCGATCAATTTTTTTATCCAATCTTCTCCTCCCCAATATGGCTCTCATTCTTCCTTCAACCATAAATTGTACCACTACACCCGCCAGATACACAAAGTAACCAACTCCAAAGAAGATAAGCAAAACGGTAAACAATCGTCCTGTCTTACTAATTTCATGGACCTCGTTGTATCCAACGGTGCCCATCGTAATTACAGTCATATAGAAAGCATCTAAAATCTCCCAGCCTTCTATAGCCATGTAGCCGGCCGTACCAAAGCTGATAATAAGGAGAGTTAATACAAAAGATACTATTAGATGTTTTTCGCTCCTCATAAATTTGTCCTGAGATAAAAAATAAAAGAATTGTGTAACTACTCAGATATTTAGACTGAAGGCTATAGGCTGAAGGAAACAGATGATTTCTGAGCGTTATTCTCTATGTTTAGAAAAAAATTTCCGGCCGCTTTAAGAAAATATTGGCTCCTGGGAGTCTTTTCCCTAAAAGCCTTCAGTCTTCAGCCTTCAGCCTAATCAACCTGAGTAGTTACGAATTATTTTGTGTTTTTTGCATATAATACACGCATTCGCTATAGACAAGAACAAATCTTCAGCGTATAAATCCTTGACGCAAACCCTTTGATTCGATAGCTAAAATTAATTATGCCAGCAAATTCTTTAAAATACGAGCGCAAGCGTGAAGAGATGGTTGAAAAACAGATCGCAGCGCGCGGAATAACAGATCCCTATGTTCTTGGTGCCATGCGCAAAGTTCCAAGGCATCTTTTTGTAAGCGAAGCCTTAATGGATCAGGCTTATGGTGATTTCCCCCTGCCCATAGGCGAACAGCAAACCATCTCACAACCATATATTGTTGCTGAAATGACACAGGCACTGCAATTAGGCAAAGATGACAGAGTGCTTGAAATTGGAACAGGGTCAGGATATCAGGCAGCAATCCTCGCTGAAATTGTATTCCGTGTATATACAATAGAAAGAATTCACCCCCTTTTTGTTAAAACGCGCAGGCTTTTTGACAAACTTCGCTATCACAATATTGTTACCAAATATTCCGACGGCACCTCGGGATGGATTGATGAAAGTCCTTTTGATGCTATTATTGTTACCGCTGGCGCTCCGGAAATACCTGAGGTGCTGGTTAATCAGCTTGCCGTAGGCGGGCGCATGGTTTTACCGGTAGGAGATCAATATTCCCAGGATTTAATCAGGCTTTACAAGGATGAGGAAGGTATTCTCAAAACAAACATGGGCGGATGCAGGTTTGTCAAGCTTGTTGGTGAGCATGGATGGAGGGATCAATAAATGCTTCGTCGCCTTTATTCCTGGGTTCTCCATTGGGCGGAAACCCCCTATGGATCATGGGCATTATTTCTGCTCGCGCTTAGCGAATCTTCCTTCTTTCCCGTACCCCCGGATGTATTGTTAATAGCTCTGGCCGTATCAATACCAAAAAAGTCATTTAAATATGCTCTGATTTGTACTGCAGGATCCTTGATAGGCGGATGTTTAGGCTATTTAATAGGATGGCAGTTTATGATTACTGTGGGCGAAAAGATCATCCAGTTTTACGGCCTGACCCACAAAATGCAATATATCAAGGACCTATACATGCAATACGACGCCTGGGCTATAGGTATTGCAGGATTTACACCAATTCCATATAAAGTATTCACAATATCCGCCGGGGCATTTGATATAAATTTTACGGTCTTCATAATTGCATCGGCAATTTCAAGAGCAGCACGTTTTTTTCTGGTGGCATGGCTTATCTATCTTTTCGGCCCCAAGATTAAAACCTTTATAGACAAGTATTTCAATATACTTGCCATTACATTTGTGGTCTTACTTGTAGCCGGATTCGTAATAATAAAGATCTTCTTTTAACTGCATTTTGTGAATCCACAGGAACGACAAATTATGCAGCCTTCTTCATGTGACATTATCCCGCCGCATTCCGGGCATACACACATCATGGTTTCTCTCTCAACAAAATCAGAATTGGTCAATTTCTTCAAAACCTGTGCAATTGCATCAGGACAGGAAAGAACCATTTTGCCATCTTGCCATGAAGGAGAAGGGCACCGGATGCCTATAAGCTGCTTTACGATAGCATCTATCTTTACGCCTGACCGTAATGCAAGAGAAATCAAGCGGCCGGCGGCTTCTATCTGGGATGATGCGCAACCTCCTGTTTTTCCCATCTGAGCAAAAACCTCACACATTCCTTTCTGGTCGGAGTTGATGGTAACGTAAAGCTTTCCGCAGCCCGTGCTTATTCTTTCTGTAACACCATATGTGCGTTCCGGCCTGGGCCTGGGGGCAATTTTTACAGAAAGACCTTTTCCGTTGCCGATACTCATAGCCTGACCCCTGCGGCTTCCATCTCTATAAATGGTTACGCCCTTACAACCACTCTGGTAAGCAAGACTATATACTTTTTCTACATCATTTATTGTGGCATCAGCAGGAAAGTTCACTGTTTTTGAAACAGCATTGTCAGTATATTTCTGAAAAGCGGTCTGCATCTTTATATGCCACTCAGGAGAAATATCATGAGATGTTCTAAATAATCTTTTTATATGATCAGGGACTGCATCTATGTGTTGAACCGAACCGGTTCTTGCTGTTTCTTCGGCAAGCTCCTTGCTGTAAAATCCTTCGGCTTTGGCCTTTTTAATAAATATCGGATGCATCTCGTGAAGTGATTTTCCATCCAGCACTCGCCTTACATATGCTACTGCGAAAACAGGCTCAATCCCGCTGGAGGTGCCTGCAATAATACTTATTGTGCCTGTTGGAGCAATTGTGGTGGTTGTAGCATTTCTCATATATGGCGTGGAAGGGTTATCAAAAATACTTCCTTTGTAATAAGGAAAATTCCCACGCTTTTCAGCCAGGGCGGCGGAAGCCAGGCTTGATTCCTGCGATATAAAAGACATAATATCTTCGGCCTGTGAAACTGCCTCATCTGAATCATAGGGTATGCCCAGTTTTATCAACATGTCGGCAAACCCCATCACACCAAGCCCTGTCTTTCTTGCACCTTTGCTCATTTTTTCGATGCGTGAAAGAGGATATTTATTTACCTCTATGACATTATCAAGAAAATGAACTGCCAAATGAACTGTTTTTTTAAGCCGCTTCTTATTAACGGTATTTTTGGTTACCATATTTGAAAGATTAATTGAGCCCAGTGTACACGACTCGTAAGGCAAAAGCGGCTGTTCTCCGCAAGGATTTGTCGCCTCAATTTCTCCCAGAAGAGGAGTGGAATTATTTTCATTTATACGATCAATAAATATTATTCCCGGCTCTCCGGTTTGCCATGCTGAACCAACTATCTTGTCAAATATCTGTCTGGCGGAAATGCGCTTAACAACCAGGCCTGTCCGCGGATTGACAAGATCATAATCCGAATCTTTTTCAAGTGAATCCATGAATGTCCTGGTTAAAGCAACTGATATGTTGAAATTGTTTAATCTGGCGGGATCGTTTTTTGACTCAATAAAGGCTTCTATATCCGGGTGGTCCACGCTGAGAACACCCATATTAGCCCCTCTTCGGGTACCACCCTGCTTGACGGTCTCGGTTGCAACATCAAAAACATTCATAAATGAAATGGGACCGCTTGAAATTCCTGCTGTAGACAAAACAACATCTTTTTCCGGACGGAGACGAGAAAATGAAAATCCGGTACCACCCCCGCTTTTATGAATCATGGCAGTATGTTTCAATGTTTCAAAAACGCTCTCAATTGAATCTTCTACAGGAAGAACAAAACAAGCAGCCAACTGTCCGAGGCGCCTTCCTGCATTCATAAGGGTTGGAGAGTTGGGTATAAACCAGAGGCTGGTCAATAACTGCATAAAATTTTTTTCAGTCTTATTAACGTCGGCTTTAGAATCAAATATCTTATCTGCAGCGGCAATGCTCTTCGCTACCCTTGCAAACAACTCATCCGGTGTCTCAACAATATTTCCATTGCTGTCTTTTTTCAGATACCTCTTTTCCAATACAAACATTGCATTTTTTGAGAGAGAGATAGTCATT
>JAIVWD010000081.1:0-11128 GCA_049190315.1 Deltaproteobacteria bacterium
GGGTTAAGATTTTGGGCGACCGGTTACTGTGTGAGTACGGTGGGTTTGGATGAAGAAATGGGCATCCTTCATTTCTCGGTTTACACTTTTCACAAATACCAGCACAAAAAAGATAAATTCTCCTATTTGTCACACAACTCTCATTCGGTAGTTGGGGCACTGAAATTGCACATCTCTTATTTTCACTCACTAACTCGCCTCCCAAAACAGCGATGAGGCTAACCTTTTGAAATAACAGAATATCTTTGCTATAGACGACGGTTTTGTTTTTTGATACTATATACTCGGATGCTAATATTCAAGCATATAGGAGGAAAAATGCGTAAACCTGAGTTCAGCTCACCATTTTCTCATAAGGTGACAAATGAGAACCAAAGATCAAACATGATGCTTTGTGGTAATAAATTTGTAAGACGCCATGATCTGTCACCTTCAATACGGCTATATATAGCTTTTACAGCGCTTATGGCCGGAACAGGCGCTATATGGGGAAAAATAACCGAACTGTCACGACAGTTTATGATTTCCCGCATGTTCGTTTATATGCTGGCAAATACTTTACACGAAACAAGTTTGGCTGTTTTCGGGGATAACGTTTCCAAACCTGCCGTCGTTGAAGATCTGCCATATCATTACATATTGTCCCTGAGGTTGGAAGGTAGATGCAGTATTGAAGCAATATCCACGCTCATGAAACGCTTCGGGATACCTAACGCTTCCACAGGATCAATTAGTCAATATTTACAGCATGTTGGTTTCTTGTTGCCGAGTACGCTAACAACTGGCAATGATGAAGTCAAACTCGTTGTTTTCTTAAGTGACGAAATCTTTGCAAAGAATATTCCCATTTTGGTGACAGTTGATCCTATCAGCTCGGCAATCCTGAAAATAGAGCTGGCCGATTCGCGAAAAGTTGAGGACTGGAAAAACCATTGGGAATGTTTGGAAAAAAATGGCTACATTGCAACATACCTGGTCACTGATGAAGGTAGGGGTTTGTGTTCGGCACAAAAAGAGGCCTTGGCCGATATTATCAGACAACCGGATACTTACCATGCAATCGCGCACCAGCTCGGCAAATGGGTTAATATTCTGGAAGCGGCGGCATATAAAGCCATTCAAAAGGAATTCGATTGCTACAACAAGCTCAATTCTGCCAGAAGTAATGAGGTAATAAACAAAAGGATTGATGAGCATGAAGAGGCGGTAAAAAACGCGGATGAGGCAATTGAACTATATGAAAGCTTTCATTTCCTCTATGTTACCATCATAAACGAGCTCAAGCTTTTTGATGTCAACGGTAATCTGCGTGACCGCAAGAAAGCAGAGGATAACATTGAAGCAAGCCTGTCCCTTATTGAAGAATTAGAACATACAAAGATAACCAAAGCTGTCAACAAGGTGCGCCGCACCATGCCGGGGTTGCTTAACTATTTTGATGTTGCAAAAGCAGTTGTCGGCAATCTATCAAACCTTCCTATTGATCAAGAGATATTACAGGTACTTTGTTTGGCTTGGCAGTGGAGAAAGAGACTCATCAAGTCTAAAAAAGCCAAAGGACAGAAATACTGCGGCATGAATGAGCAGGATTGCCTTGAAATTGCAAAGGACTATCTTCAAAAAGATTATGCTATTGTCAAAGAGCAGGTATATAAACAGTTAGATCAGATTGTTCAGAGTTCAGCCTTGGTAGAATGCATAAATTCAATAATTCGACCTTACTTAAATGGATCAAAGAACCATGTCACGCAGGCAACTCTGAACCTGATTATGTTTTATCACAACCATCGGCGTTATAAGGATGGGAAAAGAAAAGACCAAACGCCTATGGAAATATTGACGGGCAAGAAACAAAAAAAGGATTGGATCGCACTCCTATTTGAAGTAGTCAAAGAAAAAGATCCCAGTTTTTTTGCTTCTACACAATAATTAACGTTTAAAGTATCCGCATAAAAAAAAGGGTACTTTGATTGACGCTATAGGTTTGCCCAAAAAACCTTCGTCAAAAAGTGTAAACTATTTTTATGCCTATATGAAGGATGCCAACAATTAATAAGTTTTTGTCAAGAAGAAACTCAAGTTGAGCTGTGTACCACCATCAACATTCCCACAAGTATAACCATATCGGCGATGAGTGCGTGGACAATCATGAACACACCGGAGATCAAAGATATTTTTTCAGCGCTTCATGTCCTTTCCCCGTAAAATAGTTAATCCAGGAGGACTTCCGGTTTAATGACCAATCCCTTGGCGGGACAATATTCTCCTTGAGGCTTTCTTCCTCGCCGAACGATTTAAGACGCTCATAAGCCTGAACATAGATACACCGTTTGACACCGGGATAGACCTCGCACCATCCATCGCGACTTCCTCCGCAGGGGCCGTTTAGAAGATATTTTGCGCATTGTGATTGAGGACATAGAAAGGCTGTTTCAGAAAGGGTGCAATCTCCGCACATCCGGCATTCAAAACCGATAAATTTAATGAGATATTCAAGCTGCGTAAATAGTCTTTCAAGAGATGTTCCGGAGATTTTACGACAAATGGTCCTTGTGGAACGATATAACCATCCCTTTTCGTCAAAAACTGTTTTGTGTACCAGTCTGTTAAAATGATAGCCTGCAGATTTTCGGGGAATGCTTTGGTGTCGATTGACCGGCACATCCGTGTTAAGTCCTGTTTTATGATTTAATTCGTAGTAGTAAAAACCGCCTTCCAGCGGAAAAGAGAACTCTCGTACCCATTGCTGCCAGTCGGGATAGAATTTTTCTCCCTTTTCCAGCACAAACTCTATGTCTTCATAGGTAAGTTGGGAACCTCCTATGTGTATACCGTCAAATCCAAGACCTCTAAGGATGGCGAGCAGCTTGGCAGCACGATTTAATTGATTCTTTTTTCCTCCGTCCGGAAGCCGGTCTTCTTCTTCATACATGGACATAAGTTTATCGGTTACTACGCAGCCCGGGACCAATCCCTGATGCATGACTGAAGCCACGGTCTTGCTTGGTATATACACATTCCCCAGTATCGGAACGTTCAGGTCATTTTGTCGCATATACCTGAGCACCTCATCACACTTTCGTGCATCAAATCCTACCTGGGTAATGACAAAATCAGCGCCGGCGGCAATTTTTTTGTGCAGCTTAAAATATTGAGTCATCAACTCTGCTTCGAGCTTTTTAAAGGGAGAAATAACACATCCCTTGAAAAAAGGAATCGAGGGAAGCCTTGCCCCGCCTCCTGGAGCATTCTTTTCCACCTCAAATCCTTTGGTCATCTCTTCTACCATTTTTATAAGCTGCACCGTGTCCAAATCAAATACCGGTTTGGCAAACCCCTTAAACCCGTAACGAGGATAGTCCCCTCCCATGACAAGCAGATTGTACATTTCCTCTCTGCCATGAGCAAACAAACGGCTTTCCAGTTGATTTCGATTTCTATCCTTGCATGTCAGGTGTACCAGAGGGTCAATGCCGAGCTTTAAGATTTCTTTTCCCAATACCCCCGGGCTAAGGGCCGGATGTCCGCCTGCATTTTCCGTAATGCTCAAGGCCTGGATTTGTCCTCCAAGGGCAGCCTTTTCAGCAAAAGCAAGGAGATTGTCCTGAACCTTGCTTCTGGACCCTCTGCCAGGGACCAGTTCACACGTTATGGCAAACACGTTTTTGTTTAGAAGGGATTCCTTGAACCTGTTTTTTTGGGTGGGATTATAATTCATAATAAATCCAAAATCCTGATAATATACGTTCTATGCTATGAGATCTTTGAAAAATGCTCAATTCGCCACACTCTACCCATTTAATTTGCCAAGCATTAATTCACAATTCAAGCTTTGACCCTTATGTTGCGAGTCCTTCTAACCTATTGAAAAAACAAATGGATACTAACCAAAACCTTATGCGTCGATATTCACTATAATAACAGGAACTTATGAAAAGCCCGCAACATAACTTAAAATGACTCGCAACATAATAATGTGGTTATCTTAAACGTATCCACCAATGGCAAATCATCGAAATTTGCGTACGGTTGAACGCAAGGGACACCATGGCTTTTTCATAAAATCCTCTTATGTAAAGGCTCTGGAGGTTGATAAACAAGACTTTGAAATATTTGTAGTACCCCAATCAATTGAAGAATACACCGCGACCAAAGGAATTAAAAGAACTAAATGGAATAAGAGGAATTAAAAGGATCTTTAAAGCCTAAAACCCACAACATAATCAGACTCGCTACATAACGTCCCGAACTCCCCGAACTCCCAAGAACGGAACACCTAATTTCATTTTGAGAGACGTTTGGGCTTTGATTCCAGGCCCATTTCATCTACTATTCTCTTGTATTGCCGGAGATATATATTATCCCTGTTTTCTCTTAGTGCCTTGTCTATGTCAACCTCACCATTCGCTGTACGATAGGAATCAAGTAATTTCATGAACCGCATATACTCATCAGATGCTCGCAGTCTTTTCAAAAACTCCTCAAGTCTTGTAGTATCAAGCAACGGTTGTATTTGACACAGCACATGCAATTCCTTACCCCAATTTCCTCCCTCCCGGATGTACCTCAGGGCAAAAAAGGCCTCGGCCTGAAGCTGGGGATTAACCCATAAGGCTAGGTATTGTCTAACTCTAGGATTTCCACCAATCGTGCCGTCAATGAAATACTCCCATTGTCTTTTCACTTTGCCATGGGCCACTCGCCAGCCCATTTCTTTGAACTTTTGATCATAGAACTCAATAATGTCGTTAGCGGGATACTCAACTTGTACGTAATAGGCAACGGATTTTGTTCCTCTGGGATGATCAATAATTCTCTGAATGTTGTAACCGCTTGATACGATGGGAACTTCAACACTCGGATAGGGATCTGTTTCTGAAGCTGCTTTTTCTTCAACTGGCAGAGTAACGCCTATGAGGAATAGAAACAAAACAGCGGATACTAATTTTACTTGCATTCGTCACAGTCCTCCTCTGGGCCAGGTTTATTGCAGAAACATCTGTCACCACTCTCTAAGCCTCCCCCTCCCTGGTAGATCATCGTACCCATGGTGGACGGAAGCGTTCTGTAATTACCTCCCCAAATAACAGGACCCTCACATGGGACACAAAGCCAATAGCAAACGCAAGAAGTCATAATTAGTCTGTCCCAGCCCTGCATCCTCCAATTGCCTTTGCAACTAATCAGGCCTAATGGGTCTGTCCGGTTCACAGGATTGACTTTAGCGTAAGAATAACCATTCAGCTCCTGCGGCGTAGTCAAAAGAAAGGGAAGAAGATAGGGGATACTTGTTCCTCTTGGTTGTATAAAATGACTCGGATCAGGCGTCACAAACCTTCCCACCTCAGGATTATAGTACCTTGCCCTATAGTAATACAACCCAATCTCCTTATCCCATTCTCTGCCTGTGAAGGTATAACAGTTATAAACCGGCAGACCGGATCTTTTCACCTCACCAAATGAGGAATACATGTAACGCTCCAATACTATAGCCCATCGGTTAGTGAGAGCGGTTATCGAACCAAGTCCGTCCGCATGATAGTAGTATATTCGTCTGTTCTTTTTCATAGCCAGTGGCTCATCTATACCTGGGCCATGGAGGTAGCGGATAAGCGTTGTGTGGGATCGTTTCTGCTTAATATGTCCTTCTTCACCATCATCGTGTTCATCGGTAAAATGCCCTGTCTTTGTGATATACTCCAGGATGATATCCTCATTGTTATACACATAGCGATATATCTTTTTCCCTGATACTATACTGCCATGTCTTATCTTCTCTACTGTCTTTCTTATCCTTCTTCCAAAGGGATCATAGCTAAAGGTGACAACCATAGAGACTCTGTCCCTTTTAAATATCTCTACCTTTTTAAGCCTGCCTTCATAGTCATAGGTGTAGATGTGTTTGTCATGCCTGCCAAAACCACGTGCTTTTTCTTTCTTTACCATGTTTCCATTGTTGTCGTAGATGTATGTGAAATTCCTGTCTGAGCTCAAGCGGTTGCCTTCATTGTAGGTATAGTAGTCCCTGCTGGCTGGGCCTGTCAAGCGGTTTCCAGACTTATCGTAGCTGAAGGTCTCCGCTTGATGTCTATTGATGTGGCCATGGCTGTTGCCAGGAAGGGATTCACAGAGCTGGTAGATTGCATCATATGTATATGCGTAATGCTTATGGGGTTCTTCTCTGTTAAGACGGTTGCCCACCTTGTCGTAGGTATAGTTGTAAGAGTTTAAGGTTCTGTGCCGTGAATTCTTTGTAACCAGGGCTATTAGATGTCCTGCACTATTATATGAGTATGTCGTCTCTACATTGTTGGGATAGGAAAGCTTACTTCTCCTTCCCAGGGCGTTATAGGTAAAGGTAAATAAACCTGCAAATGAATCTATCTCTTTAACTCTACTCTGTTCATTATAACTGTATGTAATGATATCGCCATCAGGTGTTGTCATTGAGGTTTTATTTCCAAGGATATCATAGATATAAGAGAGCCTCCTGCCATCTGAGTCGGTAACACTCAATATCCGGCCCAATTTATCATAGGTAAAGCTATAGCCTATATGCTGGTTTGTTGCGGTGAGGATGTTTCCTTTTACATCATAGGTATATGTCTCTTGTGTATCATCGGGATATGTTTTTTTTATGAGTCTTCCAGGCGTGTCATAGGTATAGGTTATAGTGCTAGCGTTGGCATCTGTCTTTGAGGTAAGGTTTCCGTTGGTATCATATGAATACCTGAAGGTGTTTCCCAAAGGATCGCTTTCTTCTGTCACCCTCCCGAGGGTGTTATACCTGAATCTTCCACATGGGACATTTTTCTGCTCATAACTAACTGAAAACAAAATGAATTATAATTTTATTTGTGTAATGACAATTGCTTTTCTATTTTTCCCAATTCAAAGATTTTCCAAAGCTTTTCTTGAACAGCGCTTCTTTCGGTAATTTTACGTTCTGCATCTGCAGGGCTATAAATCATTACGATTTCCTGGATATCTGTTAATTCATCTTTCAAGACTGTTGTACTCATTTTATATCCTGCTTGTTCTGTCATCCATTGCATAACTCTTATTAGAATCATCGAAACAACACAACAAAAAGCAAAGGCTCGAATTTTAGAATCCGTCCAATGTCGAATCGGCCTGAAACGTATTAATGTAACATCTTTTAGTAGATGAAAATCATTTTCAATAATATTTTTTTCATTATAGGTATCAATCAAATAGCCTGTTTCTGCTTTCAGCATGTTAGAAAAGACCAGGCTTTTACCAAAACGCTTCTCTCTTTTATTTATCTCTTCTTTATTTTCTTCAAAATAAGGTTTCCCTTTAACCACCGATATTCTAATACATTCTCCATATCTACTTTTTTTCAGCATGGTATCAATTCCTGGAGTAATGCTTTTGGGTGTTTTTTTATAACTTTTCCATTTTTTATTTATTTCATTTTTTATTTTCTCAATGCCTCGTCTTAACGAATGCCTTTGCTTGCGCTTTCTGGACGCACTAAATGTGAGAACAACGACACATTCAATATCCATCACGCTTTTTTTGCACCGGTAATAACATTTATCTTTCCAAACTCCATGATATTTATCCAGTTCCATATCAATAAGATCATTATAATGCGAAGGAACTAATGCTCCTATCCAGTTGATTTTTCCTTCCATGTAAGAAAAATTCTTTTTGCTATTATTACCTTTGTCAAGAATAAGAATCAAATCAGTTTTAGCGCCGCAAAGTGTTTTAAGTGAAATAATTAGTTCTGCAAGAATATGAGAGAAAATTTTGCTGTCATGGCAGTTTGCTCGATAAACACGACTGATTAGTGGAATACCGAAAGATTTTTCTACTGCCATAAGTAATCCAACATGATTGAGATTATTTTTTGAATCTTTACTGTGACAAGTATTGGCTAACTCTGAGCGTTTAGGTTCTTCAATATAGGTGAAAAAGTTAGTTGTATCATAACAAATAACATTGGGGGAAAGACCCATTAATTGATCAATGCGGGAAAAGAGATCGGCTTCAATAGCAGTAAAAATTGTGTCATCAATGCACACAAAAGGATCATCCTCAATTTTTATATTTTCTCTTCTTTGTTTGAGTTTTTTTTCCGATATAACATCGTCCGTTGCATACCAAAATTTTTTACCGGTAAAATTTTTTATTTTAATATTTAGTAATTCTGGAAGAATAGTCTTTTTTAACCATATACTCATTTTTTCTTTACTGGTTGCACTATCTAAGCGGTTAACGATTGTTATAAAAAAATATATCCAAAGATGTGTTGCAAACCGCTCTCCTCTGATATGTTTCATCAATATCTGTGGCAAGTCAACAAAACAAGCTGCCTGATAAGCAGCCGCTATCATACCAAAGTTTCGAGTATTAACTTTAATCGGACTTCTATTTCTCTTAATGCGTTTAAGAATGGTTTCAGCGGACCCAAGATAAGTTGAACGAATGTGAACTTTACTTTTCCCAGATCCTCGACTTTTTCCAAAATCTTTTTTATTAATTTTTTTACGATATGTTTCCTGATAAAGATAATAAGTATTATTGCCTTGTTTTCGTGTAATAATTGTTCCCATAATTAGCCTCACTTAAAAGCTAAGTATTACACTTGGTACTTAAAGTCAATAATATTAAATAGATTTAACAATAATTATATTATTACACTAAATATCTTAAAGAAAACTATAAAATCAAGGAGTTAGGGTCGGGGCTTTGGGCCGCAAGGAAGATTCAGGTTATAGACATAGGTTTTGCTATGGAATTTTGCATCTGTGATGGAGGTGAGCCAGTCGACTGTTCCAGCACAGGATGGGCATCCCCCGTCTCCGTATGTATAAGAGGTGATGTTACCCAGTGCATCGATAACTCCTATGAGCTGATTCTTGTAATTGTATTCATAGGAGATGGTGTTTCCGTTTGCATCTGTTAGTGATGTCCTGTTCCCGTTTGAATCATAGGTATATGTGGTTACATTGCCCTGAGGGTCTGTTATCTTTATAAGCTGGTTGAGGCTGTTGTATTCAAAGATGGTGGTATTTCCCTCAGGGTCTGTTTGGCTTGTCATGTTACCTGCAACATCATAGGTAATTGTTGTGGTCGCCCCTGTGGGATCGGTTATTGAGGTGATATTATTGTAGCTGTCATAGGTAAATGTGGTTGTCTGTCCTTTTGGATTGGTAATCCCTAAGATATTTCCCCTTGAATCGTATTGATATTGTGTGGCTGCACCTGCAGGGTCTGTTGCTGATGTGAGATTTCCTCTTTCATCATAGGTGTATCCCGTTATATTTCCCTCAGGGTCTGTGATGCTGGTTACCAGATTCAGTTTGTTATAGGTATAGGCGGTGGTATTGCCCGTTGGGTCTGTTACGGATGTCATATTTCCATAATCATCATAGGTATATGTGGTTATATTTCCCTCAGGGTCTGTTGCTGATATGAGGTTTCGATTGTTGTCATAGGTATATCTTTTAGTATTTCCCTCAGGGTCTGTCTTTTCTTTAAATACCCCAAGAACTGTGTCGTATCTGTAAGTCCAGGTGCCACCGCCACTTTCTGTTACTTTGGATGTGGTCTCTTCAGGATTGTAATCTATTGTTTTTACATTTCCTTCAGGATCTGTTGATCTTACTACCCTGTGGTCTTCGTCATATGTGTATGTGGTTGTATATCCCTGAGGATCTGTCTTTGTGAGCATGGATGCATCATTATCGTATGTATAGATCCATGTTTGTGTCCCAAATTCAGAGGTCTGGCTTGAGATGTTTATCAGCATATCACTGCTGTATGTAAGGCTATGGATGTTGCCATTCGGATCTGTTATGGTCTCTATCCTGCTATCTTGATTGTAGCTCAAAGATGTAGCCCTGCCTGATGGGTCTGTTATAGCGGTAAGGTTGCCGTTTGCATCATAGCTGAAGGTTATTGTGTTTTCATTTTTGTCCAATATAAGGGTTATCTGCCCTTCTGTGCTGAATAGGTAGCTTGTGCCATTTTTGTGGTGGAGTTGATATGTCCCGTCACTTTTTTCTATTAGGTATGGATATAAAGATCTCTCAGGTGTGTAATAATCATCATCCTCATACAGCACTACTGTCCTCCTGCCGTCTCCTTTTATGAGTGTATATGTCCCGTCATTATTTTCTTTGAGGATTATGTTATATGTATGTGTCCATCCAATGCCAAGGGGGCCTTTATAACTATCCAGGCTGTTGTATGAAAGGGTGAAGCCAATTGGGAGCTTGGTGGTCAATGTCTGAAATAGGGTCTGTGAATGATGCAGATTACCGTTTGCCATATTCGCAGCTGAGCCGAAACTGACACTTAGCTTGCAATCATCGATGAATTTTGCTGTGAATTGTATACTTTTTGAGTCTGCACAACCCTCTGCTGTTACAGTCAGTGTGGCTGAATATGTCCCTGGGTCAATGATCTTTCCAGAGGCATCCTTGCCATCCCATGTTACGCTGACCGATGTGCCAGTGCCGGTAAAGGTTTTTCCTGGGACACTGAGGGTCCAGCTTACAGGTTTAGTGGTTGGATTTGAAATAGAGGCGGAAAATTGTATACTTCCACCAGCAGAGGGATCAATGACCGTATCGCTGCCTTTGAAGCTTTCTATTTCAGGACAGCATCCCTCATCAACCACTCCATCACAGTTATTGTCCTTTCCATCGCACAGCTCTTCTGCTCCAGGGTAGACTGTGGCGTCATTGTCATCGCAATCCCCATCTTCCACAGTATAGCCATCCCCATCCTCATCCTCATCCTCAGATATCACTATAATAATATGTGTATCGTTGCAGACTCCCCCACCAGGGGTTGTATAGGTAACTTCAATGGTTATATCCCCGAGTTCCTGGCCTGTGAATTCGGCTGTTGAACCATTTGCTACCAATCCCGGCGTAGCAGACCATTCATAAGTTCCATCGGGTGGAATTCCTTCAGCAGTTAAGGTAATAGGCGGATCACCTATCTTAAACTCAGTGGAGCCGGTTATGGAAACCGAACACTCTTCTAATACCGTAACAGTATGTGTACCATCACACGGCTCCCCATCATCTGAGGGATTATAGGTAACCTTAATAGTTACATCACCTGGCTCCTGGCCTGTGAATTC
>JAIVWD010000082.1:0-11119 GCA_049190315.1 Deltaproteobacteria bacterium
AAATCTGCAGATTTAATTATTCAGGGCAAACATTATTTATAATGTTTGCCCTGTTTTTTTGTAAAATTTCACCACAGAACGACACGAAGCTTCACTGAAAATTGGTAACCGTTCACGGGTTCAGGGTTCACCGACGGGTGCCATGGACAAACTTGTTTGTCCGTGCAAATGACGTCGATACAAAGTAACAAACGAGAACAACTGTTTGGTATTTCAATGATTAAGGTCACGTGCATTTTTTAAAATTCTTCGGCAGAAAAAGGGCACGGACAAACAAGTTTGTCCATGGCACCCCTTAGATGCTGCTGCCAGGAAACTATGGTAGATCCTTCATGGTATGACAGGTGGTAGAGTGTTGGAGTCGGTAGTCCTTTAGTCCGTGAACCCGTGAACGGTTACGAAAATTGTTACGAGTAAATTACTGGGGTGGTTGAAAATGGTTTGCAATCTTGAAAAGAGTATTTTGATAATTCAGTGTAATTCTGTGAAAATCCGTGGTAAATTATTGTGTTTTTTTGTAGGAAATCGCATTGCTGACCATAGCCTTTGCCCAGGAGGGGGTGCCAAGGGCATGAATATGGGTGTATGTGGCGAGTACATTTTTATAACATAAGCCGTCTTTTTTATTAATAAAGCCGTTCCCTCTTTTCATGTTAAAAACCAGATCCTTATCATTCCCTTTCCACTCAAGAACATATGAATAGTGAAACTCGTGCCCCCTTATTTCGCTTCCCTTCTTGAAATACTTGTTCTCTCTTTCAACTGAAATAATTGTGTAGCCGTGCCCTTTTGGTTTTTTGGAAAGACCGAATACAACAGGCAGAACTCCTGCCATTTGATATGATTTGTTGTCAAGAACAAGTTCTTCTCCCAGATACATCAACCCCCCGCATTCCGCATATATCGGCAGGCCGTCTTCAGCAAGTGCTTTTAACTCATTCCTGAATTGCTCGTTTTCTGTTAATTCTTTAGCATGGGTTTCAGGAAAGCCGCCGCCAATGTAAAGAGCATCTATTGGTGGTATTTTATTTGTTCTAAGCGGGCTTATAAATACTGTTTCTGCGCCTGCTTCAACAAGCGCATCAATATTTTCAGGATAGTAAAACTGAAAAGCTGAATCTTTAATTATGCCTATCCTTGGGGCCGGTTGCCGGTTGCCGGTTACTGGTTGCCGGTTGCCGGTTACTGGTTGCCGATTACTGGTTGCCGGTTGCCGGTTGCTGGTGTAAGCAATTTCGATCAAAGAGTCGAGGTCTATATAGCTTTTAGCCATTTTTAGGGCAGCATTTATTGAATCATTTGCCCATTCATGTTCTGGTGTGGGTATAAGGCCCATGTGCCGTTCAGGGAAATTTTGCTTGCCAAGTTTTGGTACAGCTCCCAGAACAGGTATTCCACAGTAGTTTTCAATACTTTTGCGAACAATATTTTCATGCCTCGGTCCGGCAACACGGTTTAATATTATACCTTTTATTGTTACAGTCGGATCGAATTTGATGCATCCCAATACAACAGCCGCCATGGTTCGTGTACTCTTTGTGCAATCTAAACACAAAATTACAGGCAGATTGAGAAGTTTTGCAAGTTCAGCAGTGCTGGTACTTCCTTCTGTATCAAGACCATCGAAAAGTCCGCGATTTCCTTCAATGACAGCGATATCGCTTTTTAATGTATGGGTATAAAATGAATTGAGGATTTGTTCTTTACTGACAAGGAAGTTGTCAAGATTATAGCATGGCCGGCCAGCCGCCATAGCAAGCCAGCCGGCATCTATATAATCCGGACCTTTTTTAAAGGGGGCAACATTTTTTTTAAGATTTTTCAATGCAGCAATTATACCTATTGACAGTATTGTTTTACCTGATCCACCTCGCAGGGCTGCAATAACAATTCCGGGAAAACCTTTACCGTCATGCTGCATTAAATTATAATCTTATTATTATGCTTCATCTTCGGTGGCAGCCTGTTTGCCAACGCCCTTGAGCCCGATTAAAGTTGTGCTTCCGCTGGACCAGTATTCCAGAGTTTCTTCTCGAACCATTTCATTTACAACATTCTTAATATCTCTGTTTTTTTCATCGGGAAGCATTTTATAAAAATCTTTAAGATAAAATTTAGATTTACCCTTTTTTTTAGTAAGAGCTGCTACAATTGTATCTTTTGCTGCTTGTACATCTGCTATAGGCATTATCAAACCTCATAAATTTATATACCGGAGGCAAACCTGACGTTTGCCTCCGGCTAATTGGTTAATATAACTACTAGAACTTGAATTGAGTTGACTGACGCCATGTATAATATGCGGCATCACGGAAATCATCAATAAGATGATGTGTAAATTCAAGCCCACATTTATCAAAGAATCTTTCCCAGCCGATTCTCTCTGCCCAGTCACCCATACGCTCGTACTTATTGGCATCATTTGAATATGCATCAACCATTCTCTTGATTGTCTCGGTCATGGTTGGCCAGCGAGGCTGTTCATTGGGAATAAATGCCACAACGACCTTTGAAAACTTCGGCATGGAAATCCTGTTGGAAATCTTACCGCCCGCCATGAGAACGATTCCGTCGCCTTCTGTGTCTGCAAGAGGCATTGAAGGGCACATTGTGTAACAGTTGCCGCAGTACATACACCTTTCCGGTTTAACTGCAACACTGTTTAGCGTTTTCCCTTTAAACTCGACTTTGGTCGGTTTGATTGCTGCGGTAGGACATGCTGCAACAGCAAGAGGAATTTCGCACATTTTGTCCAGATATTCATGGTCAATAAGCGGTGGTTTACGGTGATATCCGAGGATTGCGATATCCGAGCAGTGAACAGCGCCGCACATGTTAAGGCAGCAAGCCATGGAAACGCGCACCTTAGCAGGCAGCTTCATGTCTGTAAACTGGTCAAAAAGAACATCCATGGTTGCCTTTACTGTGCCGGATGCGTCAGTTGCCGGTGTATGGCAGTGAATCCATCCCTGTGTATGCACGATGTTGGTAACTCCAGCACCGGTACCTCCAATGGGAAATTTTTGACTTCCACCGTTAAATTTTCTGCTGGCAAGGTCTTGTTTTAAAGGCTCAACTTTTTCTTTGTTGTCCACCATAAATTCAATATTGTTTCTGGTAGTGAACCTCAGGTATCCGCCGCAGTGTTTATCGGCTATTTCGCACATTTCACGAACATGTGTTACGCTCATGAAACGACAACCGCCAACTCTTATTGTATAAACTTCGTCACCTGTTTCTGAAACATGTACCAGAATGCCTGGTTCCAGGATTTCATGATACAGCCATTTACCCTTATTTGCCGCAATAACCGGAGGGTAAAATTGATCAAACTTTTGTGGACCGATGTCGGTTATTCTGTTTTCCATCGGTTTATCAGGATTGTAGCCTGAAGATATAAATGCCATGGTATTTTCCCCCTATCTCTGATGGTGTTTTCTAAATTCGTCGATATCACGTGTCCATCCGCCTGGAACTTCATCTTCTTTCCAGAATACATACGGGTTGGCACGCGGCTCTTGAACATGCTGCGCCATTGCTTTGATGCCTGTTACTTCAAGCAGCTTCTGGAAACTCTGACGTCTGATTAATTCGCCAAGACGCTCGCGGTTCTTGCCTTCTTCCATCCACCAATCCCAGATAGGATCAATTATAGTTTCTTTGATCTCATCGTAAGGCTCTTCAATTTTGATGAAAGGAACAAGCATGGTACCCATCTGTGCACCATCGAGAATTGGGGCTTTGGCACCGGCACATATCGTTGCGCCTCTGTCATTGCCTATCCTGAGGGCTCTGGGCATTACGTTAATACAGTGCATACATCTGGTGCACTCTTTAGTATTGATCTCGAGTTTTCCATTTTCATATCGCATGCAGTCTGTTGGACAATTACCGATAACTTCTTTCTGGATATCAAACGGACCCCAGTCGCGGCCTGAATGGGCTCCTGCGTTGGGAGGAAGTTCACCGCCGACATAGGCCTTTACCGCTTCCTGGTCAATACGTATATCATCGCGCCATGTGCCAATAAAGGACAAGTCTGAACGCGCAATAGATGCAACACAGCAGTTGGAGCATCCGTCAAATTTGAATTTAAACTTATAGGGAAAAGCAGGACGATGAAGCTCATCCTGATATTCATTGGTCATGTAATGGCACATCGCCTGTGTATCAAAGCACGCAAATTCACAGCGTGAAGTTCCAAGACAGCAGGAAGGAGTTCGCAGGTTTGAACCGGAACCGCCAAGATCTGTGTCCATATTGTGGGTCAGCTCCCAAAAGACTTCTTCCAACTGGGGTGTTGTTGTGCCTAAAAGAACGATATCACCGGTAGCGCCATGAAAGTTGGTCAAACCGCTTCCGCGCAGTTCCCAGATATTCATAAGATCTTTCAGGAATTTTGTTGAATAGTATTTGCCTGATGGCTGGTTTACCCGCATGGTATGGAAATGAGCAACGCCCGGGAACATCTCCGGCTGATCACAGTATCTTCCGATAACGCCTCCACCATAGCCGAATACACCGACTATTCCGCCGTGTTTCCAGTGAGTTCTACCATCCTTGTATGAAAGCTCAAGCACTCCCAGAAGATCATCACAGACATCCTGGGGTATCTGGTAGTCTATACCATTTACATTTTTTGCCCTTGATTCGGCCTCTTGCTTTAAATCGGACACAAAGCTTGGCCACGGACCAGATTCAAGCTGGTCAATCATAGGGGTTTCGTGTTTTGCCATAGTCTTACCTCCGTATTTTTGTAATAATTAACTATTCTGACTAATTCTGACTAATAAATAATAATTGCTTTCCCCATACGGGACTCTTACGGTCACCTCCTCTCAATTCGACATGGTAAGTTTTTTTTGATATCTTATTGATTTTATAAATTTATTCTTATGATTATATATAGATAACCCATTTAAGTTCATGGATATATAACTAATCTTGTTCTTTGTCAACAAAAAAGGAATGTAAGGGATAAGTTTACAGTTACAAAAATATGTTGCGGTCTTTTTACACTTTAATATAGATGACAGGACACCACCATCAACTATCTTTATCGGAAAAAAAATTGAAAAACAAGAAACTGTCAGGCTTAAAGGAAAAAAGAGAACAACTGGTCTCCATAATAAATGGTTTCAACTCTCTGATAGTTGCATTTTCGGGTGGAGTTGACAGCACCTTTTTACTTGCCGTTGCTCACAAATTGCTGAAAAAGAATGTGGTAGCGATATCAGCAACCTCACCTGTACATCCATCACGGGAAATAGAATATTCAAAAAAATTTGCCGATAACCTTGGAATTAAGCACATTCTACTCAAATCAAGGGAAATAAATCATTCCGGCTTTATGGCCAATAAAAAAAACAGATGCTACATATGCAAAAAACTTCTCTTTGAGGATATTTTAAAAATTGCCTCAGATATGGGCATTAAATATATTTCCCATGGCGCCAACGTAGATGACCTTGATGATTTCCGGCCCGGTTTTTCGGCTGCAAAAGAAATGGGTGTTATTGCTCCATTGATCGACGCAGGACTTTCAAAAGATGATATCCGCTTGCTTTCAAAAGATATGAATTTATCCACATGGAATAAGCCTGCAATGGCATGCCTTGCCACCAGAATTCCCTACGGAACTCCCTTAACCCAAAAAGCGCTGAGTATGATAGAACAAGCTGAAAATACCATAATAGATCTTGGTTTTAAGACTTGTCGTGTAAGGTGCCACGAAAAAGTTGCAAGAATAGAGATTGACCCTGTTGATTTTGAAAAAATATTAAATGAAAAAATCAGGCTGGTGATTAACAATAAATTAAAGGCATTAGGTTTTTCTTATGTAGCGTTGGATATGGAAGGCTATGTTAGTGGCAGTATGAATATAATGCTAAAATGAATCCGGGAATTATGATATAAGGAATGAAAAAACAGCTATGTTGAATCATAGCAGAACATAGATCTGGAACCCGATATTGTGGATGAAGAAGTTATTGAGGATCTGGAACAGGAAAAACAAACAAATGATTACCGAAATCGAAATTATTGAGATCGCCGATACACATTGAATGAGGGAGAAAAAAATATGTTGACGGCAAAAAAACGCTACGAGTTTGAGCCTGATTACGCGATTCCTCCGGGAGAAACGCTTAAAGAGGTTATGGAATCCCTGGATATGACTCAGAAAGAACTGGCTATTCGCACCGGTCTGACAGTCCAGTCGCTCAACCGTATTTTCAAAGGGGAGCAGCCCATCACATATGATACCGCCAACAAACTTGAACTGGCCACCAGTGTGCTGGCACGCATGTGGAACAATCTGGAGGCTCAATACCAGGAACAGCTGGCAAAAATTAAGGAGCGTACGTTGCTTGAGGCAGACCTTGACTGGTTGAAGACGATTCCCACACAAGAACTGATCCAGCGTCACGCGATTGAGCCCCAAAAGGACAGAGTGCTTCTTTTAAGGGAGGCATTGAAGTTTTACGGTGTTAGTAGTGTTGCCGCCTGGCGGGATATTTGGCTGCAACCGGCGGTAGCAGCGCGGCGCTCACAGTGTTTTGAGACCTGCCCGGGTCCGGCATCCGCGTGGATCAGACTTGGTGAAATTCAGGCGCATCAGATTGATTGCCGGCAGTTTGACAAAAACAAATTCGCCAAGGCAGTAAAAGCAATTCGTTTGTTGACTGTTAAAGATTCTAAAGAATTTGTTCCTGAAATGCTTTCACTGTGCACAGAATCCGGTGTCGCTTTGTCCCTGGTTCCGGAAATGAAAAAAGTGCCCTGGCATGGCGCAACAAAATGGCTGTCCGCATCCAAAGCGATGATTCTGCTGAATCTTAGAGGCAAGATGGAGGATCAGTTCTGGTTTTCTTTTTTTCACGAAGCAGGTCATGTCCTCCATGACAGCAAAAAAGATCTCTATATCAACGACGGAAGCAGCGATGATCCGCGTGAGCACAAGGCAAATGAATTTGCCGCGGAAATACTCATACCGAGTGATCGAAACGCGGAAATTGCATCGTTGCGAGCAAAAGCGGATGTGATTTGTCTTGCGGCTGAGCTTAAGATTTCCCCGGGAATTGTAGCAGGACGGTTCCAGCGTCTGACCGAAAAGTGGAACTATTTCAACGGGCTTAAACGCAGATTTGAGTGGGTAAGTACCAATAAATAATGAGGGGAGAACCGTGAACGGTTAGTTCAGAATGGAAGGGTCGGTAAGAATGGCCAAATGTTAAGTGCGTACTCCTCCTCCCTACAGCAGGTGATGATGTCCTGATATCCGGTTTTGGCAAGTTCCAGGTGAAGGAGAAGGCTGAACGCAGAGGCAGGAATCCTGTCTCTGTCGATAACATGATCCTGGCTCCAAGAAAAGTCGTGACATTCAAATGCTCAGGGAAGCTGAGGGATAAGGTTAATGGGAAATAGCACATAGCTTCCAAACTCTTAAAGGAGTTGGTTATGACTACCACTAAATCTAAAAAGGAAATTTTCGATTATCTATGGGAATGGGCTGAAAATAGCGGTGAATGGGCTAAAAATCTGACCAAGATTGCTGTTGAAAAAGAATCCGGTCTGTCGGAAACTGAATTAAATGACATTTATTCCCTCTTTTTCAAGGAAATCACATCTAAAGATAAGAACTATCTTCCCCAAATCCCTCGGCCTATTATTGATTTAACAACCTTCGATATTACTCTGCATTCCCTATCTGATATCAAAGGCGTTAACCGACTTGCTGAAAACCAGACATTATCCTTTAGTAAAAATGTCACTGTTATCTATGGTGAAAATGCTTCTGGCAAATCAGGCTACAGCCGAATCCTCAAATCTCTTGGATTCAGCTATGAAAAGGAAACCAAGGTCCTATGTAATGTCTATTGCAAGGGTAATGAATGCCAGAATGCTAAACTAATTTATTCAAAAAATGGCGATAGCAAAGAATTTGCATGGGATGGAGCTTGCAAATGCTCAGATCTTCAAGGCATCTCAGTCTTTACAAATAACTGTGTAAATATAAGCTTAGATTCAAAGCGAGAGTTGTTGGTCACACCGATAGGCTTTCACCTTTTTAGGGTCGTATCGAACGAGTTGGACAATTTAACGGCTTTACATAAGGCAAAGATAGCCTCTCTAAAGAAACGAATTGATTGGTTATCTGATCTCCACGATGGCAGCGTAGTATACAATTTTTTGGACACATTAAGCTCAAAATCATCAAAATATGAATTAAATAACCTTCGCACTTTTACAGAAGAAAACAAAACCAGGTTAAACGATCTCCAAGAACAGAAACGCAACCTCAATAAGAAACTGATTCAATCGGAAATCACATCATTTCAAAATCAGCTAAGAGAATTAAAAACCATAAAGACAGGGATTGAGGGAGCCAAGACCAGTTTTACTGCTCAAGATTGGGTTAAGATAGGTGAACACCTTCAAGAAATTGAAGCCTTGAAACAAAAAGAACAGAAAGGGTTGAAGGATATTGCTCAGGAGAGGGGAATAGAGTTTTACGAATCAGCTGAATTTGCAGCTTTTATCCGCGCAGCCGACAACTATATCAAAAAATTAGGGAAAGACGATTACCCAAAAGATGAAGATGAAATCTGCATCTTTTGCAGGCAAAAGCTGACAGAGAAAGATGCGCTTGAGTTGTTGGCCAGTTACAGGCTGCTTTTTAATGATCCTGCACAGACTCAGATTAGACAGCACACGCAGAATTTCAATACCCTGCAATCCAAATTAAATAGTATAAATTCAGAAATCACATTGCATTACCCTTCCTATGGTGAGGATGAAGAAAAGAAACCTGTTCAGCCTGACTCTTTAATTAACTTCTGTAATACTGCCAAAAATCTAAAGAAGCTATCTGAATCAAAATTCGCAGAGAAAATAAAAGAAAGGGAATTCGATCTCAACTATGACGGCGTTATTAATACGCTTGTTTCTAAAATAAAGGCTATTGAGATCAGCCTCGAAAAGAAAGAAAAAAGCCTGTCTACCATTGAAGAAAATGAAAAAAAACTGGATGGAAAGATCAACGAATTGTTAGACAGAAAGAAACTTAATGATAAATATCCTGAAGCTAAAAAATTCCTGGAAGGGTTAAAGGTTGCCGCGCTATTAGAGGATCTTACAAGAGTATTTAACACCGACCCGTTAAGCCGGAAAACCAGTCAAGCCAGAAAGGACCTGATAGCAAAAAATTTTAATAAAACTTTCAACGAGGAACTCAAGGGTTTGAGGCGGTCTGAAATAAAGGTCAATCTCAATTTCAGAACAGACAAGGCCAAATCATTCATACTTCAAGATATTGGACAGGACCATAAACTCACGGATGTTTTAAGTGAAGGGGAACAAAAAGCTATAGCATTGGCTGAGTTTCTGACTGAATTGCAGTTGGATGAAAGCAAAGCCCCAGTGGTTTTTGATGATCCAGTAACAAGTCTTGATCATAAAATAATTGAGGAAGTCGCCAGGCGAATGGTGAAGATGTCCGAAGACCGACAGGTTGTCATTTTTACTCACAGTGTTTTATTGTTCAATAGCATAAAGCAAAAAAGCGAACTTCCTCGTTTCAAAGGCATTGAATTCAAATACTATGAAACCAATACAGATACAGAGCACGCGGGTTTCTTACACGAAAGTTCGACGCTGAAAGAAGACACATTCAAGAATTACAAAAAAAAGATCAATGAAATTTTGAACCTTTCTAAAGAAGATAGACAAAAAAGGGAAAACGAACTTGCTATAGAAGGCTATAATAAACTGAGGCCGGCAATTGAGGTTTTAGTGGAAAAGGAAATGTTCAATGAAACAGTCAAGCGATATCGTAAGAATGTCGCCTTAATGCGCCTTGAAACGGTTAATGGGGCGCTTATTGATAAGCACAAAGAGAAACTTAACGACATATATGAACGCTGCTGCGAATATATCGAACCGCACAGCAGTCCCGATGGTTTGTCGCAAGACCCGACGTTATCGGAACTAGAGACGGACTTTAAAGAGGTCAATACCATCAGGGGCGATTTCGTTTAAGGAAATACAAATAGGCAAATTAGTGAGCCTTGACATGTAAGGAGTACAATTATGAACGATGGAGCTAAAATATTCATAAGCCACGCCTCAAAAGACAAAAAGCTGGCTGACGCATTCGTGGATTTTTTAGTATTAGGCCTGAATATTAAGACCAACGACTTTTTTTGTACATCTCTTGAAGGTCTTGGAATCCCCACCGGCGAAAATTTCATAGATTTTATCCAAGACCGGTTGAAAGGGTGTAAAATAGTAATTTCTCTTCTCAGCCCAAATTATTATGAGAGTCGATTTTGTTTGTGTGAACTTGGTGCAAGTTGGATATTATCAAGAACCCATTTCCCCATTATTATCCCTCCACTGAAATTCTCTGACATCGAAGAGGTTCTAAAAAACAACCAAATGCGAATGATCGATAAAAATAGCGACCTTGATGAGCTAAGCGATGAATTAACAATAAAATTAAAGCTGAAAAATGTTAGATCGGCAAGGTGGGGATCTAAAAAAGACCAGTTCCTAAAAAAGCTTCCGAAGATACTTGCTAAACTCCCTGTACCTGATGTTATTCCTTCTGAACGACACGAAGAGCTTCAAGATAAATATGACGATCTCCTTCAGCAAACAGAAACATTAGAAGAGGAAAAAGAACAACAAAGGGAAATTATTAATGAACTGAAAAGCTGTAAAGATCAAGCCGAAGTTCGTGAATTAGAAATAAAATATTCATCTCTTAATGAAAGATTTGAGGATCTTATAAGACAAGGGAAAAAAGCGATTAAGGGGCTACCAAACGTCGTTGTAAAGGCTCTTTATTACTATTTTAGAGATGAAGACATGCCAGTACCTTCACCATTCGAAAGTGATAAATTCGAAGATATAAAATTACAAATGGAATATGAATACCTTTGCGGAGATTTTGGAGATGATCAGGAGGTCGGACAAATATCTGTTTGTGAGGATAATCCAAAAATTGAAATAGCCATTGGCTTGATCAAAGAGTTTCGTGAGTGTTTTCCCAATATTGAGATAAAATGCATTGCTGCGGACGCATTATATGGCCCCCAGTCTTTTTTTAAAGGAGCCG
>JAIVWD010000083.1:0-11090 GCA_049190315.1 Deltaproteobacteria bacterium
ATGAATCTGGATTCTTGAGCAGCCAACGCATATTTGCAACTAGTTCATCCACGTTACGCTCTTGTGCTAATAAGCCAGTCTGCTCATGGATAACGACTTCAGGAATCAGCAGATTACAGAAGATGTGCTGAAAAATTATCATCAAGGCAGAAACTGCATTGTTTTATCGTTGCGAACCGCCCATGTTGAATTGCTTGTAAAAAAGTTGAAGAAAAAGGTTCCGGATGTTATAAAACTGATGGGCGGCATGGGGAAAAAATCAACTCAGAAGGCCTTTCAATATCTCACCAATATTCCTGCTGACAAAAATATTATCCTGGTTGCTACTGGTCATTTTATCGGGGAAGGTTTTGACGAGCCACGTCTCGATACGCTGTTTTTAGCCATGCCGATATCATGGAAAGGCACGCTGCAGCAATATGCCGGGAGGCTCCATAGACTGTTCAAAACGAAAAAAGAAGTGAGGATCTATGATTATGTGGATATCCAGGTAAAGATGCTGGAAAAAATGTATCAAAAACGGCTAAACGGATACGCTTCAATGGGATATAAAGCCAAAGGCGAGGAGACCATGGAAGCATCCTTGGATATCATTTTTAATAAAGATAACTTTTTACCTGTTTTCAATCAGGATATCGTCACCGCTAAAAAAGAGATTTTAATCGTAAGCCCGTTTGTCAGAAAAAGACGCACCCACCAAATGATACAACACCTTAAAATTTCAACCAGTAAAAATATCCGCGTCATAGTCGTGACCCGGCCGAAAGAGGATTTTACACCGAAGGATCACGCCGCTTTGCAAAGGACGCTGAACCTGTTAACAAGTAACGGAGTAAGTGTAGTATTTAAATCAAATATCCACCAGAAATTTGCAATCATGGATCAAAAGGTTGTGTGGTATGGCAGTATCAATCTGTTAAGCTATGGGAGCGCACAGGAAAGCATCATGCGCATTGAAGGTTCCAATATTGCGAACGAATTGATGAAAAGCATAGATGGTGCATAACCTCATAATAATGTTCGTTAGTGTATGGAACGGTTATGTTTTTGGCGGGATCGTAAAAATTAGATAACCGATTGATATAAAAAGAAACCCTGCCGAATTTGACCGTGCTTAAATTTTTGGCTCCCCCAGCACGGACTCCCTTCGGCTGCGCTCAGGGTAAACTCACTGCGAATTATTGATAAGAGCCAGCTTCTTTTCTCGACGCCAATTTTTGACCTGGCGCTCGCGTTTGGCCGCTGAGTATTTGTCAGGATGTTCTTCCGAATAAAGAATCTCGGCCTTATGCTGACTCATACGATGATTCAAATCAGTTGTGATGCCGGTATAAAGCTGACCGTTTCGATCACAAATATAGACAAACCACATATCGAAACTCATAAATATAAAAGCCCGACCATTATGGTCAGGCTTTATTTTTTGGCTCCCCAGCACGGACTCGAACCGCGGACTTAGTGGTTAACAGCCACTCGCTCTGCCAACTGAGCTACTGGGGATAATTTAATTTAAAACGTATTTATCTACTAAAAATTTGATTGAAGTCAAGTAAAATATTTGTCTTTTTTAGGAAATTGCAAAATCTCAATTTAGGTTTAATTTTAACGAAAGCTCGTCGAGTTGAGCCTTGCTCGTTTCCGCAGGTGCATTTGTGAGAAGGCATGCGGCCTTCTGGGTTTTTGGAAACGCAATAACATCACGTATAGAAGGCTGTCCGCAAAGAATCATAACCAGCCTGTCAAAGCCGAATGCAATGCCTCCGTGGGGGGGAGCTCCTGAATCAAGTGCTGAAAGAAGAAACCCAAACTTATTTTCATAGGTCTCACGTGACATGCCAAGTGATTCAAACAGCTTTTCCTGTTGATCCTTTTTATGGATACGTATGCTCCCGCCACCAATTTCCGAACCGTTTAAAACAAGATCATAAGCCCTGGATCTTACGGCAAGAGGGTCATCTTTCAAAAGTTCTAAATCTTCTTCAAGGGGAGCTGTAAAAGGATGATGCAATGCCTGAAGCCTTTTTTCTGTTTCATCGTATTCAAGCAAAGGGAAATCAGTAACCCATACAAAACTGAATTCATTTTCGTCTATCATGCCCAGCTTTTTCCCGAGATGGTTTCTAAGATACCCCAGAGCTTCATTTGTAACCTTTGGTTGATCAGCAACAAAAAAAACAAGGTCGCCGGGTTCCATTTCCAGGCGCTTGGCCAAAGCTTTTTTTTCTTCTTCTGTAAAAAATTTTGACAGGGGAGACTGCCATGTATCTTCCTTGACTTTTATCCAGGCAAGTCCTTTTGCTCTGTAAACGGAAACGAATTCAGTAAGATCATCGATTTCTTTGCGTGAAAAATATGAGCAGCCTTTTGCATTCAGCGCTTTGACTATTCCACCTTTTTTAACAACGCTGGAGAAAACCTTGAACCCGGATTTTTCAACGATATCCGATACGTCTTTAAGTTCAAGGTCAAAGCGCATATCCGGTCTGTCAAGGCCGAAGCGGCTGACCGAATCTTTGTATGAAAGATGTAAAAACGGGGGCTTGATCTCTATCCCAAGAACATCATTAAAAATTTCTTTCATCATGCCTTCAGTTATATCCATGATATCGTTTTCGCCGATAAATGACATCTCCATATCTATTTGGGTAAATTCAGGCTGGCGGTCCGCCCTCAGGTCTTCGTCTCTGAAGCAGCGAACTATCTGATAATAGCGGTCAAGCCCTGAGATCATCAAAAGTTGTTTAAAAAGCTGGGGTGATTGAGGCAGGGCATAAAACAGGCCAGGATTAACTCTGCTGGGGACAAGATAGTCTCTTGCGCCTTCAGGAGTACTGCGCGTTAATACAGGTGTTTCAATTTCAAGAAATCCGAGTTTGTCAAGATAGTTCCTGACTGATGCGGCAGCCTTGTGACGCATAATTAGATTTTTTTGCATTTGTGGACGTCTGAGATCAATATGGCGATATTTGAGCCGTACTGTTTCCGACACATCAATTTTATCTTCGATTAAAAAAGCAGGCGTTTTAGCTGCATTTAAAATTTTAAGTTCAACGACCGTAATTTCTATCTCTCCGGTTTTCAGATTCGGATTGGTCATTCCTTCAGGCCTTGGATCAACAATTCCACGCACACCAATTACATATTCATTCCTGATTGCATGAGCCTTTTCGTGAACCTTTTTATCTTTCTTGGGATTAAAGACAACCTGGGTTAGGCCTTCCCTGTCCCGCAAGTCAATAAATATGACTCCTCCGTGGTCTCTTCGACGCTGAACCCACCCCATAAGCACAACTTCCTTGCCAATCGAGGATGCATCAAGTTCACAACAGTTGTGTGTTCTCCTCATTTCTCCAAGCATATCTGACAATGCGGTTACTCCTTTCAAATTTTATAATCGTAATAGTTCACCACGGATTTTCACGGAATGACACTGAATTATAGTAACTGTTCAGGTTGTTAGGTTCACAGTTCACGGTTGGTTGCCTCATTCAATTTTCATCGCTCTCTAACCGTGAACCTGGGTAGTTACACTTACTCATTGTTTGTAATTTTCAGTGAAACTCCGTGTCGTTCCGTGGTGAATTTTTATTTATAATCTAATTTCTGCTTTCACTTTTTCCACTAAACTTTCTATAGGGATTGAAATCTGTTTTTTAGTTGTCATGTTCCGGAGAATAACTGAGCCTTCTTCAAGTTCATTGTCTCCCACAATAAGCACATACGAGGCTTTAAGCCTGTCTGCACGTTTCATATGGCTTTTCAGGCTTCTATTGCTCAAATCCATTTCAGGCCGAATTCCTTCAAGACCAAAATTGCAGCTCCATTCAAAAGCTAAAGGTCTGCTTTTTTCCCCAAGTGCAGCTATATAAATATCAGGCTTTTGCGTAAAGTCTTTATTCCTGAGTCCTGTTATTTCTGCCAGCCTGTCAATGCCTATTGCAAAGCCGGTTGCTGGCTGATCGGGTCCTCCTAAAGCCTTTACCAGACCATCATAACGTCCGCCACCGGCAACAGCATTTTGGGCACCTAATAAACCTGTCTGAATTTCAAAAGTAGTGCGGGTATAATAGTCCAAACCTCTTACCAGGTATTTGTCGATTACAAATGGAATTTTAACTTTTTCAAGCGCATATTTAACTGTTTCAAAGTGTTGGCTGCATTCGGGACATAAATAATCTATTATAGCAGGAGCACCAACCATAGCCTCACGGCATGAAGAACTTTTGCAGTCAAGCACCCTTAGAGGATTTTTTTTGCTTCTTCTAAGACAATCCCGGCATAATTTTTCTGTTGCAGATGAAAGAAAAGCAGAAAGAGCTTCCTTGAAATTTAAACGGCATTTGGGGCAACCCAATGAATTTATGTGGGGTTTTGCGTCCGTTACTTCAAGCATGGAAAAAAGTTTCACAGCCAGAAAAATAAGCTGCGCATCAATAAATGGCGAATCCATACCAAACACTTCGGCATTGATCTGATAAAATTGCCTGTACCTTCCTTTTTGGGGTCTTTCTCTGCGAAACATCGGCCCGATGCTATAAAATTTCTGCACAGAATCCTTTGCATACATTTTATGCTGAATATATGAACGAACAACAGATGCTGTGGCTTCCGGCCGCAGTGTAATAAGATCTCCCTTTCTGTCCGGGAAGGTATACATTTCTTTTTCTACAATATCGGTATCCTCTCCAATGCTCCTTGCAAAAAGCTCAGTACGTTCCAGAATCGGCAGTCGGATTTCCTTAAATCCAAAATCCTCAAAAAGTGAGCGGGCAGTTTTTTCTATATTTTGCCAGAGCTCAACTTCTCCAGGAAGAATATCTTTGAATCCTCTAATTAATTGAATCATTATAGTAACTACTCAGGTTGTCAGGTTCACGGTTCACGGTTACTAATTTATAAACTTATTTTTGTATCCTAATATACTCTATTAAGTCAATATTAATATTTTTCTTGACATGATATGTTTAAATTTATAAAAATTGTGTAAAAATAATAAGTTAAGAGGATAATACCATGCAATCACAGGTTACAATCAAAACTTTGTATAGAATGAAGGAAAAGGGCGAAAAGATTGTTGCCCTGACTGCCTATGACTTTCCATTTGCCAGGATGGTTGACGAGTCTGGAGTGCACCTGATACTTGTGGGAGATTCATTGGGAATGGTGGTTCAGGGAGAATCAAGCACACTGCCTGTTACAATGGATGAGATGATTTATCATACCCGTATTGTATCCAAAGCCGTCCGGAACGCGATGATTATAGGCGATATGCCTTTTATGTCTTACCAGCCAGGCAAGGAGCATGCAATTGCCAATGCAGGAAGGTTTCTTAAAGAAGCTGGAGCAGCGGCGGTTAAACTTGAAGGAGGCGCAGCGGTCAGTGAGATAATTAAAGCAATATCAGAGGTAGGGATTCTAGTAATGGCTCATATCGGCCTTACCCCTCAGTCTGTTCATCAAATGGGAGGCTACAAGGTTCAGCGTGATGAAGAACGGCTGATGTCAGATGCTCTTAAAGTAGAAGCGGCAGGAGCATTCTCTGTTGTTTTAGAAGGAATTCCATCTGAAATTTCTGAAAAGATAACAAAAGCCCTGACAATTCCGACCATCGGGATTGGTGCAGGCCCGCATTGTGACGGACAGATCCTTGTTCTTCACGATCTCCTTGGATTAAATGAAAGGCATGTCCCGAAATTTGTTAAGCAATACGCCAGGCTTGTTGATGAAGCTAAAAAGGGGATAAAACAATATGTGGAAGAAGTACAGGCAGGTAAATTCCCCGGCAAAGAACATAGTTATTGATTCCCGAAATTGTTCTGTCCGCCGCAGTCAGGGCATTGCCAGGTTATTCCATTGCATGACATTGCCCAGACATTTTCATACATGCAGTTCTGACAAATTGCAAAGCCGCACCTGCATGTCCAGAAAAAGGGGGCTTTATTGCGGCAGCAATGGCAGTTTGTTGGCTTTGTTCGGAGCCGTCTTTCCCGGTATTTCAATTTAGTTGAAGAGTCTGTCATGTTCCACACTTATGCAATGATTCATTACAACATCTATACCTGCTTTTGTCAGTAATTCTGCAGCTTCATTATTTTCTATGTTAAGCTGCATCCAGAAAACTTTTGGCTTGATTCGAATAGCTTCATGTGCATGCGGCATTATCTGAGAGGAATTTCTAAATACATTAACAATATCTACAGGCTCCTTAATATCTTCTATTGATGAATATGCTTTTTCTCCAAGAATCTCCTTCTGCTTGGGTCGTACTGGAATAATTTTATAGCCTTGTTCTTTAAGATACTTGGCAACAATATGGGAGTCTCTTTCCGGTTTAGGGCTCAAACCTAAAACCGCTATGGTTTTTGAATCTGCCAGAATATGTTTTATTTCACTGTCTTCAGTGATTATCTTGCCTTTTTTCATATATGTTCCCCAAACGTTAAGTGCCTAAAGTGAGCTAAAGTATATTAAAGTGCCTAAAGTTAAGGAATGCGCCTTTGGCGCTGGCAGTTTTAATTTTTTTACCATACAACTTTGTTCATTTTATTTCCGGCTGAAGTTATAATCAAGCCCTGAAGATATATAGCACGCCGAAGGCGTACCACAACTTTAGGCATTTTAGGCACTTTAGCTCACTTTAGGCACTGTTTTTTCTACTCTGCTAATGCATGAGGATTATTATGACAGTCAAGGCATAACGGGTATCGTTCATGCATAGTGGCGCCATGCAGATCGGCGTCGTGGCACCCGTCACATTGTGTAACCGCCATATGCTCGCTCTCATGACATTCTATGCAGCCCATTTCAGAATGAGCTTTCTTGCTTGATGCAAGGGCATTGCCCACATCTTCATGACAGCAAGCGCAGTAATTATTGGGAATACCATCAGCATAATTGACTGCTTTGGGACTATGCGGCTTGTGACAGGCGAGACAATCCGCATGGGTCATTTCCTCAGCATGGGGAGTATGACAATCCGCACAGTTAGCCCACTCACGATGAACCATATGGCATTCAGTACAATTTAAACCGGCGTGTTCGCTTGGTTTTGCTTCCATTTCTTTACCTTGATCCGGATGACATGAAAGGCAGGCAGACGCATCGATTTCACCGAACTCCATCTCAGTGGGATAATGCGGGTAATGGCAAGCACTGCAATTTTTGATGTTATAATGCGTTGCCTCTCCAGGATCATGACACATTTCACATGTTGGAATCGGATTTTTTCCAAGGGGTGGATGTTCCAGGTGGCATTCGCTGCAACCTATTGACTGGTGTAATCCGCCACGTTCATTGATATCTTTGACAGCATATGGATGACATTTTGTACAGTCCTGATCTTCTAATGGAATTATATCAAAATCGGCCGGCTTAACCTCAACTGTCGGCGCGGGTTCCGGTTCGGCTTCAACAGTTGGCTCAACTTCTGCTGCAGGTTCCGGTTCAGCTTTTTCTGTTGGCTCAACTTCCGCTACAGGTTCGGGCACAACTTTTTCTGTTGGAACTTGTTCGGCTTCTTCTATTGAAGCCTTTTGAACTTCTGATTGTGGAGCTTTTTGAAATCTTGACATGACAAACACACTCAAAAAAATTAATGCAATAAAACCGTAAATTAAAATATTTTGCTTTTTTTCCATCCCCGTCTCCTTTTTCCACTCTTTTACAAGCTAATGTGATCTCCTAAATACTTAACTAAGTTGAGCGATTTTTTACTCGACCTGCACCAATTTCTTGCGCATCAAGATCCTGGCACATTTCTTCGCAAAGAATCGCTCAACTTAGGTATTAAAAACAAGAAATTAAGCGGCTTTTCCTTTTTTACAACTTCTGAAGGGAAGCCGGAATGTTTTTTGATTTTCAAAATTCTAACTTTTTTTTATACCATTATTCGAGATTTTTTACAATAAATTTATTTGGTAGCCGTTCACGGCTTGAAACTTGAAATTGGAAAGTAGAAATCAGGGAGAGATTAAAATAGAAATTGGAAATTGGTAAATTGCCCAACGAAAATGATTTGATCGATACCCTTAAAAAAATTGAAACACTTTAATATTTGTGATATACAATTAATAGCTACATGAAAACCGGCTGATTTTTTGGGTTAAGTAGTTGGCAAGATATGCCAAATCGTGATAGTCTTGTTAAACCATCCCTTAAAAATCAATATCTTGTGGTTTCAGCTTGTCTATGATACTGAACACTTAAATTCTCAATCTGCACCTGATTTCGACCTTATATGACCCAGCATTTTGGAAAGGATTGTTTACTTGGAATATCACAGATTTTTCCTCCTTTAGGTATTCTCAAAAGTACAACAACTTGAATGTTTATTGAAATATTGGCAAAATGTATAAAATTATGCAGATTGTTAGAGTTTAGATTCCAGATATTGGTTAGTATCCAAAAAGACATAATAAGTGTAAAAACTTCGATTTTGTTGACATGTTACTAAATTGGCAATATTAATTAATAAACAACATTGATGGTCTCGTAAAAAGTCGGAAAACCGATTTCTTACCACATCATATAGGCATAATGCAAGATGATGATACTATATGTTGCGGTCAAAATAAAATGTTGGGACTTTTTACGAGACCATCAACATTGAATGTTCTTTCTTTTTATTTGAATTACAAATTATCTGATAGGAAACTTATGGATATACCGACTAAAATAACACCATGTCCCATTGTCGAAGCAATTGCGGAATTAAGATTTGTTACAAACTTACCAGATGATGCTGTTTTTGGTGTAATCTATGATAAATTATGTAATGGGTTTGGTGAGACAGAAAAATTACCAGTTTTACAGTTGCCAGAGACTATTAGGTCTCAAGATCCGAACCTAAAATACACACCTCACTATAAATTGCATAAAGGTGATTACATAATGCAGGTAGGTCCTAAAGTATTCTCTTTAGCAAATGCAAAAGAGTATGTTGGCTGGGATACGTTTTCAGTTGAAATTAATAAAATATTTAAAAAACTATCAGGGCTGAAGATAATAAATAAAATAGAAAGATTTGGCTTAAGATACATAAACTTTTTTGCTGATATAAATATCTATGAGAAATCTATGCTACAAATACAACTTGAGAAAAACAATCTATTTAAAAACGATAATAATTTAACAATGGTAATGCAGACAGGCGATTTTGCGTCTAAACTCGTCATAATAAATAATGCTCAAGTGAAATTCCAGAAACAAAAGGAGACAACCAAGGGTTCAATAATTGATATAGATGTTTCGTTAGAAAGAAAAATAAAATTTGAAAGCATAAATGAGTTGATTGAAAATGCTCATATGGAAGAAAAAAAACTGTTTTTTAGTTTGCTGAAGCCGGCTTATCTAAAAACCTTTAATCCAGAATATTAATGGGGTGATTTAAATGTTCAGTAGTGTTCGTTCAGCCGGAGATAATACAACCGCTGCAGTAATAGACTATAGGTTTTTAAGCAGATGGGTTTTGGGTATTGGTTATACTTATACTACGGTTGAGAATATTATAAAAAAGTTTGACGGCTGTATTCCTTCTGAGTCCTATAAAAATATTCCCTATACAATAGTTGACCAAGAGATGACGTTAGAAGATCAAATTGATTCAATTGATACTTTAGCTTCTTTTAAGGATGTAATTGAAAAAATCCAAAAAAAGGTGCCAGAACAAAAAGAATTGTATAATGAAAATTTAAAAAATAAAGTTTATGAATTATTTGAAAGTTTTTTATCATCTGAAGAAATTGAAAAAGCAAGAGAACTTTTCCAGCTTGCTGTCAAATTTTTTCCTGATGAAAAAAAATTCAATGTCGCAAAAAATATTATCGCACCTTCAAAAGTGGTTAGTTCTAATAAATCAGAAACAGAAGGCATTCAAGAGACTACACAGTTTTTAAAAAACCTGGGAAAAGAATTTGAAAAAAAGTGGATTGCAGTTTCAAATGGGAGATTATTAGGTGTTTCAAATTCCTATAGTGGGTTAGCTAAAACCTATAAAGACAGGGATGTATTTATTACCAAAGTATTATAAGGCAAGAAGAATATGCTTCGACATGATGATGGAACCATTTTCGCGTGCAGCCAGACCAGTTACACAGATCAAATTGGGGAACATCCTGAGAGCAGGATATATGTATCGGTTCAGTTTGATACCCTTCCTAAAACTTTCGCAGTTTTGGACACAGGTGCACCGTGGTGTATTTTAAATGAAGAACAAGCAAAAGAATTGAACCCAAATTATAAAGATGAAGCTATAGATACAAAATCCTTAAACATTCGTGGTGAAAAGACAGAAGGAGTTTTGATTAGACTTCCTGTTACAATATGCGCTGAACAAGGGGTGGATATCATTATTGAGGGGACAGTCTTCGTTCCGCAAGATGAACGCGACCTTCCTAACTTCATTGGATTAGACGGATTCCTCAGTAGAATTAAATTTGCAATCAACCCTCAGTCGAACATTTTTTACTTCGGACCTATCGCTCAATAATGTTTTATAATGCATTATACCTGTATTTTAATTGTGTGAGATAGTTGATATATTATGAAAATAACTATCCGTTTAAAAATACAAATATATCAAACATGTTTTAGGTTCCATACCTCTGAAAAAGTTAGATATGCGATCCGTAACGCCTCTCGTATGACGATCTCGGAACTGAATCATGCGGCTATTTGTCCTCGGCCAGTATCTTAAATGAAAAGTGCGGAATATCGTTTCTATTCTGCACTTTTTTATTTTCGTGGCGAACACAATATGTTGGGGTGCACAGAAATACTCTAAAGTTGTGTTTACTGCTTTCTTTGATTCTACTTACTACAATAATATTTTGATATATTTTTTGATATCTTTAAGCTTGAGCTGTGGTTACTCATGTTCGTGGGAATATGAACCATGGGGATGGGCGTGAACATGCTCGTGCAGATGGATTTTCTTGTCAAAAAGTATTTTCCCTTTGTCCATTGTATATATTGAATCCGTTATTTCTGAGAGCAAATCAAATTCATGTGATATCAGTATATATGAAAGATCAAGTTCACGCAGAGTTTTTTTTATCTTTGTTTTAGTTTTTTCGTCGAGGCCTGTAGTTGGT
>JAIVWD010000084.1:0-11071 GCA_049190315.1 Deltaproteobacteria bacterium
TAACTTGGTAGAATTTGCGTCCGAATTTGCCGTAGATTTAATTGATCTGATTGAGCAAAACCGCAGGAATAGCGAGCTATTTCGAGGCCAATTTTACTAAGATCAGGTGCGATTGAAGATCGGTTAAAGATATGGTGAAGTCGGGATGCAAAAATGCCAAGTTATTTTTGACCGAGCCCTAATGGTTGGAATCGACTCTTCCTTTTAACGCTTTCTCAGGGGGGACTTGTTATGCTATTGGGCAGTTCGGGAGTTGGGAATAAGCTGCACGGATTTGACCGATAGTTTTTACTTTTTTCCTATGTTTTCGCTTTACCTTGCCCAGCCCCTCAGCTTTTCGTTGGTTTAGAGGAGAATGAGATAACATGACCGAAGGAATATTGCTTTTATTGCTGACACTGGTTGCATCCGGAATCGGGACGGCTACGGGGTTCGGTACTTCAACAATCATGATTCCTGTGCTGACCTTGTTCGTGCCGGTACCTATAGCGCTCCTCTTCGTGGGTATTATCCATCTGTGCGGCGATGTTTGGAAAATCCTCCTATTCAAGAAAGGCTTTGATTGGAAGCTCGTCCTTGGATTCGGGCTTTCCGGAATTGTCGCCAGCTTCCTTGGTGCTTCTCTCTCGCTTCAAGCCACAGCCCTGCCATTAAAAAAGATGCTGGGTGCGTTCCTGATTCTTTACGTCATTTTCCTTTTCCTGAAGCGAGAATGGGCCTTGCCCAAGACCCAGGGCACAGCGGTCTGTGGAGGCTTGCTCTCCGGGCTGTTTGCCGGTTTTTTTGGTGTCGGTGGTGCGGTTCGTGGCGCTTTTCTCACTGCGTTCAATCTGCGCAAAGAAGTGTATGTCTTCACTTCCGGCTTGATTGCGCTGTTCATCGATGTAACTCGCGTATCGCGGTATGTTTGGGGCGGAACACGTCTGGAAGAAAGCCTGCTCTACTCATTAGCCGCCTGCATCCCGATTTCCTTTCTTGGTGCCTATGCCGCGAAGAAATCGCTGGACAGGTTGCCACAAAGATTCTTTCGCATCTTTGTCGGCATTTTTCTTGCTCTAATCGGGATAAAGCTTCTATTGTGGTCGTAAACAGAATAGAAGACGGCCATCGGGCACCTGCCTTGATGAATATACCAGAATATTTATCGAATAAAGACATAACAATGCCGTGTGCAGGAATTATGCGCTGATGCGGTTACGTCCACTCCTTTTGGCGCGGTACATGGCCTCGTCTGCCGCCTTAACCACCTCCCGCGGGGTCCTGTAGTAATCATCTCGTTCGGCTACGCCGATGCTGACGGTTACGGACACTTTCTCCAAGGATTCTTCGGTTGTTTCCGGTTGTTCCGGTTTTTTTCGGGGCCGCTTGGGTCCGCGCAATATGAACTCCGAGGACTCGATCGTCTTTCTTACTCTTTTCACGTATGGGATAACATCCATAAGTGATCCTGGAAAAATCAGGACAAATTCCTCGCCGCCATAACGAAAAGCCTTGGCGCCTCTGCCGGCTTTTACAAGTTTCGATGCGACCATTTGCAAGACCTGGTCTCCCACATCATGTCCGTACCGGTCGTTGAACTTCTTAAAGTAGTCTATATCGATCATCGCCACTGCATACCGGTTGCCAAGTTTAAGAAGAGCTTCTTTCAATGCCCTTCTGGCCGGCAGTTGTGTCAACTCGTCACGGTATGCCATGCTGTGGGAGGTCTCAATGACAGAGATCCCGAGAACGAGCCCTGCAATAGCAAAAAAGAGCGGGGATACTGGTTCGAACTTTGCAAACCCAAGAGCAAGAAACACCAGGGCCAAAGTCCAGAAAAAGGTGCCGGCAACGACATCTCGATAAAGAATGAAGCGGACTATAAGAAAAAGAAACGCTGCGAAGAAAGCCAGAAGCGCCGGCTGTGTCAGGGAAATGTTGGCGAGGGCCGGGATATCAACAAAAGAATGTCCAAGATAGCCGGCAAAATCAAAATCAGGGTAACTGCGATAGGCAAGAGCAATGCCAAGCGGCTGCAAAAGGATCAGGCCGAGGCGGAATATGCCGCGCAAGGTTACGATCCCCCGTTCCTTTAACAGAGAAAATACCGCAAGATTCAGTGGGAGCAGAAGGGGAACAGCATTTGAGACAATATCAGCCATGCGAAACGGGTTTGCAGTTCTATCGGCAAAAAACTGCAAGGATTGGTCGGCAAACGCCAGGACAAGAAGGGCAAAAAACAGCCGGCTCTTGTTGAACCGCCACGCTAACAACGCTCCCCCGCCGAAAACAGCCCAGGGATAGACAGGAATGATCGCAGAAAGCGATTGCTCCGCGGCCCCGGTATGAGCAAGGATGGCTGCTGCCAGGAGAAAAAGGCTGCCAGGCACGAAAAATGAAAAAAGCGTCCTCAGCACGGATATGATCGAAAATCTTTTTTCATTATTCATTCACCTGCCTCGTCGCTCCGGGAGGCAACATGGATTGAATGAGTTCCTGGTATTCATCTGTCCAATTCATTCGTTTGTAAATATACGCAAGACAGAGCTGTGTATTTGTGTCATCCGGGTAAAATTTGATGTAGTCTTTGATAACATCTATGGCTTTGTTCCATTCTCCCTGTTCCTGATAATGTTTTGATAAAAGCTGTGTACCCCATGGTTGCCGGAACTTCGTCGGAATACGTTCCAGGAGATCGCATGCTGCTGTGTTGTCACCGATCTGCAAGAATGAATAGGATAACAGGATCTGATATTTTGGAAGCGGCCACTTGTGAACAATTTTTTCAAGCACCTCATTGGCCTTTTCGTAGTCCCTGCTCACGTAAAGATAAGAAGATGCAAGTCTGAACAGATTTTCTTCCGTGGGATTCCGGCCGGCCGACTCTTGCAATGCCTCTTCATAAACAGCCTGATCTATATGATATGCGCACGACACCATCCTATCCAGATAGGTTATATCCTTTGTATCGCTGTAAGCCCTTTTGTAAAAATCATACGCTGTGCGATAATCTTCTTCTATTTCAAACAACTGCGCCAGTTTTACAAGATATTCGTTATTAGACGGCTCTATCTTATTGAGCCTGAAAAAGAGTTTTTTCGCCGATTGATATTCATGATCATCTAAATATATGTATGCCAGTTTGCGCACGATTTCCGGGTCTGATGGTTCTGCAACCCCTCTTTTAAACCATTTTTTTTGTAAAACCAGATCATTCTGCCAGTACGAAATCTCTATGGCCTTCTCCAGGTCCTCTGGTGACAGCTTGCCCTTGCGCCATCTTGTTTCATATATTTTCAAGGCATCGGAATACCTTTTGTTCCAGACAAGGAATTTGACCACAAAGTCCTGGTTGCCCATATTCCTCGCAATTTTTATAACCCTTTCCTGATTCTCCCTGTTATCGGGATCTTCACGCCAAAAATCCATGGACACGTTGAACGCGCTGTCCATCAGTACTTTGTCCTTCCATTCAAGCGATAAGGCGTCCGAGCCTCTTTCAAGCCATCTCTTGCGCAGGATTCGGTCATTCTGCAACCACGCAACTTCCATTGCCGCCTTCAGGCTATCTGCCGACAGTTCCCCCTTGCGCCATTTCTGTTCATATATCTTCAAGGCATCGGAAAATCTTCGGTTCTGCACAAGGAAACCGACCACAAAGTCCTGGTTGCCCATATTCCTCGCAATCCTTATGACCCTTTCCTGATTTTTCCTGTTATCGGGATCTTCACGCCAGAGATGGAGAGATGCGTTGAAGGCGTCATCCAGCAGCTTTTTATCTTTGCAGCCGAGGGCATAAAGGGCTTCAACAGTATCTATTACCGATTCAAACTTGCCGTTTTCCCAATAGATATAGACAAGTTGAGTCAGGAGCTTTTTGCTTTCGTCGCTTCCCTTATCCTTAATTGCAGCAAGCCTTTCAATACAGATGGATTCCGCCTTTATGTTAAACGTCCTGGCCTTTTTTTCATCTCCGGTTTTTTTATAAAGCATGGCCAGGGAAAGAAAATCATCAAGAGTCTTCGGTGTTATCCGCGAAGCTATCTGCATGGCCGTTTCTTCATCCCCCAGGGCCACACTGACTCTGAAAAGTTCTCTTGTCAGTTTCGCGTCGGCGATAACATCTACGGCTCGCTCAAGCCACTTCTTCCTTTGCTGAATGTCACCTGTCCACCTTGAGACAATGACGGCCTTTTTCATCTGTTCTTCTGTTAAATCTCCTGAATTATATGCCTGATCATATAAAGATAGCGCTTCATAAAGTCTCTGGTTTCCCAATAAAAAATCTATCAGAAAATTCCGGTTATCCTTTTTCTTCGCAAAAAAGATAACATCGTCCTGTCTTATTTTGCTTGCCGGGCTAAAACGCCAAAAGCCAATGGCCGTATCCATTCCGTCCTGCATAAGCCCGGGACTTTCATATTCCAGGTCCAAAAGACGTTTTACAGTGGCCAGGAACTTATCGTAGTCTCCAATATAACGACAGAGTATGGAAATCCTGACCAATATCTCCCTGTGAAAATACTGATTACCTGTCGCTTCCAGGCTCTTTTCGTATGCCGCTATTGCTTCCTTGTACATGGAAAGCGACTCATAATAATGAGCAATCTTCACGTCTATAGGTTTGAGCAGATAGCCGCTCACTGTCATGCCCGCGAGAATGATAAAAAAAGTGGCTTGGAGAATATGCTTTCTTGAATACATTTATTGAAGATCCTCCCTGGCCCATTTCCATGAGATACCAAGGCGTTTTGCCTTTTTTTTGAACTCAAGCTTCTTGTCTTCAGACATTGGGGCATAATCCACGGCAAGAATCACTTTTTTGTCTCTTCTCAACATCTCCACTTTGTCAAGCAGCCACTCAGTGTCCGTGTCTGTCCTTTTGGTCCAGCCCAAGTCCTTCTTTTGATAGAAAAGAGACTCTATAAATACGCCGCAGATGTCGTCCCTTACGTCATCATAGATATCGAAACCCCTGTTTATAATCATATTTCCAGGAATGCTTTTTTTTATCATTCGAATAAGGCTTACGCCTTTGCTATGGATAAGCTCTCGCTTTTCGGGCAGTAGATTCCCAAGAATTTCCACATTATCCGCAGTATCCACAAAGACGTTTTCAAATCCCTTTGACAACAAAAACTCAATTTCCTTTTTTATTACATCCTCCCATTCAGGAGATGAGATATCCACGAGAAATGCCGGCCAATCCGCAACCTTCCGCACAATAGCTTGTGGAGGAAGGGAGGAAAGATGACCGGAGTTCATCTCGATTTCACAAAGGGAGATATACGCAAACGCACGAGATATATCCCCTTTTACTTGCGCATATGGTGATATGATATAGATATCATCATTCTTGTTGATCTCCACAAAGGGAAGATATGTAATTTCAAATCCTACCAAAAGAGGCATCATGATGAGTCCAAGATTAAAAAACGTGAACGGCCTTTTTAAAAATACCATACTCAAGCCTGCCAAGCTTTGAATTCAAAACAATCAAAGAGAGAAAAGAGGAAACCATACACGTTATCATAAAGCCCAAACCGTAGTATTTCCAGCCAAGTTTTATGGAAACAACTGTGCACACAATATTCAAAATAAGAAAAACAAGTGCCAGCCATAAAATGGAATCATAATCATCAAGATATTGTATCAAAAGAATGCATAAAAACCAGAAGGAAAAAAATATAGTTCCTATCATAAGATAATGAAATACAAATGGATTTGTCCATGGAAGGGGAATAATAGCTGTGGATACGAAGAAAAGCACCACCAGAACAACACCGCCGTGCACTAATAAAATACGCAGCATAATATGCCTTACAGAATGAATAATGTTCAGCTTTTCCATGGATAATTCCCGAAAAGGAAAATTGTTTAACAGCTTGAATATGAATAATCGGAAGGGATTTCTAATCTCCTTTTTTAAGCCCCTGTACACTATGAACGACGCTATCATCATCAGACTGATAGCCACAAAAAATGGGAAGTCGTATTGAGGCGAATACCGGAAAAAGGGATCAATAATGGAGCTGCCCGCGGTTTTCGAATACCAGAAGATAGGCTTATCTATCCAGAAACCCAGGTTAACTAAAAATAAGGCCAGTCCAGGCTTATACGCCTTGGAACGCCTGAAAAATCCCCAATCCATTCTTACCGATTCCCGCAGATAGAGCTTCAGGATAAAGGCATATCCGCCTACAACGGGAATGGTAATACCTGCAATAAAAATAAGGGTAAGCCCCTGGACATCGCTTGTGCCTGTGAGTAAAAGAAGACCGATGCTTGTGCCCATGCCTGCCAGGAACAGCCAAAAGGTAAGACGATCCTTATCAAGAGAATTTATTACACTGACGATGCACCACAGGAGTGATAGAAGACTTGTAAGAACAACAAAGGTTATTTTGTAATTGGCAGTGACTGAAGACAAAGAAAAGATGACAACAGATGAGATGAACATGGAAAAAGACCCCATAATGACCGATGACGCTATCAGGGCGTTGAAAATGGAATCAGTCCTTCTGAAAAAAAGTTCGTCTGCCAGAAAACGGTTGAGCACAGTATATACAGGAGATGAAATAATTAAAGAGAGACCCGTTGCATAGGTAATCACAAGAAAAAACAGCGTAGGGGACCGGCCGGTGGCAAGATTGACCAACAACCCCATCACAGCCAGGCAGGAAATGGTCAGGAACCAGGGCCCGACCGCCTGGCTTGCCTGCTCGGTTTCCGTCATGAGAAAACGGGCAAGGTGTGGCCGTTTAATGTGTTTCTTCAGCAAGAACGAGATTCCCGCCATTGAGTTCCTCCTGATATATATTAAAATACTGCTTGATAATTAGGTCTTCCCTGTAGAACCGCTCTATCCTCTCTATCCCGTTTTTCCCGAAATCGCCTGCCAGTTCCCTGTCCTCGAGTATCTTCACGGTAGCCGCGGCAATTGCCTGCACATCCCTTATTCTTGCTACAATTCCTGCAGGGCCTATGCCGTCGTCAAGGCCATATACAAGCTCGTTGCATGCGCCTACATTCGTAGCCACCACGGGAATTCCGCAGGCCATGGCCTCCATCACCACAAGAGGCATTGCCTCTTTGATGCTCGTCAAAACAAGGACATCCATCTTTTTGTAATAATCAAGGACATCCGCCATTCCGGTAAAAGTAATGGTGTCATTCAATCCAAGCATGTCAAGGAGTTCAGTGCATTCCGTGTAATACTCCGGCTGGTTATCGGTCGGCCCGATAATCCATGCCGCCACCTCTTGATACTCCTTTTTGACTATTGCCATTACCTGCAGGAATGTCTTGATATCTTTTACATTATCCACCCTTCCCACAAGGCCGACCATCCTGGGGTCTTTTGTGCAACGGCTGCACCTTGCCTCTTTAAAACGCGCGACTTCGATTCCATTCGGCACGACCATGATCTTCTCCGCCCTGGCCCCATATTCGACTTCAAGGTCCTTATTCCCCTGATAGAGCGTGATGAGCCGGTCGCAGGAATTGTATTGCCATCGGCATATGGCCGAAAAAAAATCGATCCACATCTCTTTAAGATAAGGGTCCTCCAGCCAGCCGGCCTTCAAGAGTTCCATCTCTCTTTCCTGAAGGTATATTCCATGTTCGGTGATAATCGATTTTTTCCCGTCAAGGGCTGATTTCAGACATGCCAGCATGCCGGCATATCCCGTACCCGGCGAGTGATAGATCTTTGAGGATGGGAGCTTTTGATAGAGGGAAAGTAATCGAAAAAGGATGAGATGAATACTGCGGTGGGCATAGAAATACTTCAAAAATCCCGCACCCTCCCTCCTCTTCTCATAGACCTTTGTAAGAAGGGCAAATGCGGCTTCATCCTCAAGAAAATTCCTGAAAATTCCAGGAGTTTCATTGTTGACAAGATCCCTTATCATGGAAAGACTCCCTTCAGAAAGGACCCCTTTCCTCCAATCCTTCATGAGCTGATAGAGGCTGTCGGAAATGCTCTGCCATTTTCTCCGTGAGAGCTTCGAACAGGGATGTTTTTCTATTTCATCATAGTCAAACAAGACAAATTCCTGGTACAAGACGACGTTGTCGGGAAAGCTGTATTTCCGTTCCTCATGCTTTTTTTCCTCGGGGATCAATGCCACTATGGAAAATGTAAACTCATTCATTTTTTCCATGAGCCATTGAAGCCAGGAAGAAACTCCACCGGTAACATACGGGTAGTTGCCTTCTACAACCAGGCAGATGTCTGAACCCTTTTCCATGTGTGTGCCGCCTCTTTGACTTTGTCGGGAATATATGCGCCTTCAGTCGTTTCAATAGTTTCGTAAATGCGATTAAACGAATCAAGCTCCCCATGCGCCAGCGCGAGCTCAAACTCGTAAGGAATCCATTTTTGCAATAGATAATCCCCTTTTTCTTGTACAGCCTTATAGATATTTCTTGCCCTTGCAGCCTCTCCCGCCTCGAGAAGGTATCTCACGCTCAAGAGGGCGTTTTCTTCGGAATCTTCCCGCTCAAAAGCACGAACTGCCCAATGGCAGGCCTTTTCCTGATAAAATGGCTTCATGATGGAATCACACAGATCAAGATAAGGAATTTCGTGGTAGAGATTTGCAAGCCTGTGCATGGTCCTGGCATCCGTGTTCTCTGCGCTTTCCACGGTATTGATGTCTGCAAGGATCTGATCAAGTTTTTTTGTAAGGATATCAATGGCTATAAGGACTATATTTTCACGAAAAGCGAGTCTTATGATATTTCGCAGAATTACTGCTTTCATGACCGTCCATTCCATCTCATCAATTCTCGATATCAGCCTTAATGCCTGATCCGCATTAATTCCGCGAAGAAGAAAGGCCTCCAATGCAGGGATTGTCCGGCCTTCGTATCTCTTTTTCAGTACCGCAAGTATATCCTTGTCCACTCTGTCAAACAGCTCAACCCGTACAGGATATAAAGGATACAGGCGAAAAAACAGAACGATAAACAGAGAAACAACCGGCCCTGCCAAAGGGATAACGGCTAAAAAGACCAGAAACTTCATCAATGCCTCGGTGATCATTGTCTTACCAAGGGAATTATCGTGCTTTATCAATCCGTTGACTATCAGGTAAACGATCAGGATTGAGAGCCCGTAAGCAGACAGAAAAGAGAGTATATCAGGCAAATCCGAGATTCCATTGATGAGGAAAAAACAGACTGTAACCTCTGTAATGCACCAGCAGCACAATAGTAATAGAGAGAATACGTTATAAATCATCAGTAACCCGTCTTGTCCGTGGCTTCAATTACAAATTGTGGCGCCACAACTTTTAATCTGCCGATGATGACAGGAAGATTGCTTTCGTTGGTCATGGACAAAAAAATGAGTATTTCTCCCTCGACAAGCATGAACATATCATCATAGATTCTCAGGCCGGAAGATATTTTCCTCATATCCGCTTCGCCCATAGCCCCCTTTATCCGCAAAAGAGCAAATGGAAGCCTGTGTTTCTCGTGGCTGGATATGGTATCATCAAGGATTTTTCGAGCAACAGACGGCTGATATACAGTAACGGAAGTAAATGCGCTCAGATGTTGAAGTTTTTCTCTGTAAAGACGTTTTTCCAGCAGATATCTTGTCCAAAAGGCTGTCAGCTTCAAAAGGCCTACAAGTTTCTCAGACATATTGATAAATCTGATCTCTTCGATCAGCAGGATATATATGAGTTCGTTTGAAACAGAGAAAATCGGAACAGCCATAATAAGGCGCTGATCTATTTTCTTGGGGATGATTATCTCCCTCTCCTGCATCAAAACCCGCATGATTTCCGGCATCTCCTTACTCTTCCATTTCATGTTTTCAGGCAGAGATGTAGCGCCAAAGGATGCGACCCTTTTGATGCCCACTTTCATATCCGGTTTGTAAAAGGCCGATTTTTCCACGTGACAGTAAGTGTAAAGAACATGAAGTATTTCGTTAAGAAATGTCTCTTGATCTTCAATAGTCCCTATTCTTCGAATGGCCTGATACAGAATCCGGGGAGATTCCACTTCAGTCAAGACCTGCTCAAGCACATCCTGCAATCCTCTGTCTTTTTCAGACAGTTCAATGAGAAGTCTGTCCATGCGTTGCTGCATAACCGCATTGGCAAGGCTGGTCCGGGTTATCTTCTGCTCAATGGCAGTCCTTGCGATGCCTGTCAGGACAACACCCGTAACCAAAAAACAGGCTTCCACGTAATGCAGGGAGAGGAAAACAAGCACCTCGCCTTTTACGACCAAAGAGATGATCGCACTGGCGCCGATGGCAGCAGCGGCAATGCCGTTTATGCCGTAATAGAGCGCAAAAATAAGGCTCAAAAATGAAACCAGCAAGTACACGAGGCCTTCGGAGATTATGCCCTGATAGTAAACAAGCCCTACTATTCCATAGGACAATATTACCTCAAAAAAGACTATAAACGGCTTCTTATCTATCTGTTTCATTTCGCAATCCAATACCGAAAAAAATTATAGGTTACACCCCTCCCATACCTAAAAAAGTATCTCAACGCCTACATTGGTCCTCCATTCCCCTTTTCCGGAAACCTCATCAAGACGATATTCCGCACCTCCCGTGAGGCCGACATCTCCGTGAATGCGGAGATCAAAGGAGCATCCGGGAGATAAGGCAAATCCTTCGTTATCTATGCCAAAGAGGTAGCCCATGCCTATCTTGAATGCAACGTGGCCGGAATAATACTCATCTGAAACAGGATATGACAACCTGAAGGTGTACGAGGGCATATAAAGATGCTTGGCAATGTAAGACTTATCGTCATCCTCATCGTAATCCTCATGTCCCTCAATCACGAGCATATTAACTGTGTGATACAGCACTATCTTTTTAACAGATAGATGCTGGTCAATGATGGCGCCGATATTTAATATATTCATATAACCCTGAGGATAATCTGAATACTCATACTTGCATGATCCTGTCAGCATATCGGAAAATTCATAATCAAAGCGAAGAGAACCGCCTTTTTTCAAGCTGAATTCATCCATCAGCGCAGTGAGTTCTCTTTCTACCTCGTTATAGTATCCTTTGATTTCCACATAAGATTTTTTTATTGGATTAAAA
>JAIVWD010000085.1:0-11048 GCA_049190315.1 Deltaproteobacteria bacterium
CCTCGACCAATTCGACGTTGAGCTCAATGTCCCAGGCATTTCCAGATCAGTCGGCGGAGAAGATCGGGCATCACTGTTACTTTGATGCAGTTAGCTTCCCGGTTATCCTCTTGACAGTATTGGCATTTAGTTTTCTAGGTATCCTGGTCCAGTGTTCGGAGGTGCCCACGCCATCATCCCAAGCCATGATGGGCTCTTGGCCGGCACCGTAGAACTCATATTTGTTGTCAAGCGAAGCAGCACCCGCACCGAATCCCACGAGTATGCGCGCTGCACTGCTTCCCGGGTTGTAGTTGACGATTTTAACTATGAGAAGATATCGACCCGCGCGTGCCTCAAATTCATCTTTTGAATTGATAAGCGCGGTCCGGTAGCCGGAACGTCTCAACCGGTTAATAAGATCACGTTCCATATATTGCCCGACTTCGATACGATACTTGTATTGGCGTTCGGTCATTTCAGCAGGGTTGCCCCTGTCGCTGAAGACCATAATCTCAATCTTCTCCCCCGCATCACTCAGCGGCGCTCGAGGCGCTCGCGCACATCCTGCAACCAACATTACAAACAAGACCAAACACATTACAATTGGATACTTTTTCATATTTAATTCTCTCCTTTCGCTCATGTTTCTGTTTGCATCAGTAATAATTAAAAAAATTTGTAACTTTTAGCTTTATGAAACAAAACCAGCCGTGCAGGAGCTTCAGATACATTACAAATGATGCTTTTTACACCATTTGTGAGTTTACATAGAAACTCCATCAATTCTCTTAAAAAAATGGGTCACCAATAAAAATCAAGTTGCTATTTCCCAAGATAGCAATTGGTTTGTTTTGAAAAGGTTTAATTGCTTCACTTCCACCGCTTTAGTTTACCGCTCGCTGTTTTATCCAGATTTGATACAAAGTGAAATTCTTTTGGGACTTTGTACTGCGCTAAATGTTTGTAGCAGTATTTGCGAATTTCATTTATATCAAAATCAGTCTTAATATCATCCATAAGAACAATTTTAGCACATGGCAATTCACCATACTGAGCATGTAATGTCCCGTAAACTAAAGATTCTTTGATGTCAGGATGCTGATTGAGAACAGATTCTACTTCATAAGGGAAGATCTTCATACCCGTGAAATTTATCACGTTTTTCTTTCTTCCGGCAATATAAAGAAACCTTTCATTATCAAGCCTTCCCAGATCACCGGTTTTGAACCATCCATCGGATATTAAATCACATCTTCTAAGCCATGGCGAAAAATATGCGTCAAACATTCCTTTGCCTTTTATGTAAACTCCGCCAATTCCATTTTTATCAGGGCTCGCGATTTTAATTTCATAATCTGGAAGAATTTTTCCAACTGAGCCTCTTTTCACAGGATCTCTGGAAGAATTAATAAATGGCAGTCCAACTTCGATAATGCCATATGCTTCTATCAGTTCTAATCCAAATTTTTCATAAAAGTCACGGGCCACATAATCAGGAAGTCGCATTGCTGTTGAAACAGCCATGCGTATATTTATCAGCAGTTTTGGTTTAAAAATATCGGATTTGGTAATTATCTGGTAGTGAAACGGGGAAGCATAAATAAATGTTCCTTTTTGACTGGCAAGCCCTTCTAACAGCGATTCAGGGAACGACCCGCCGCAAAGAACTATTGTAGCTCCTCGACGGAGAAAAAGCAGAATTGTTACAACAAAATGAAAACTCATGGAAAGAATCCATACGACAACATCATCTGAAGTAATGTTCAGTGCTTTATCTGCAGCATCAGTCCTTTCAACAATAGACTCATGGGAGAGCAAGATACCTTTGCTTGTGCCGGTAGTGCCGGATGAGAACCTTATGAAGGCGGGATTCAGTTCATAATAATCTTTTGGAAGTTCTTCCTTCGCTTCTCTATGATACAAAAAAAAATCTTTTTCAAAAAAACCGGTGTTAAAAATACGGTCAGAATTGTCACGAAAATATGCTGATTTATCAAAGACCAAAAAATTTATATCAATTCTTTCAAGAACCGGTTCTAATTCATCAAGAGAAAGGGATGCAGATACAGGTACAATAACAGCCTGTAAAGAAAGTACTGCCAGACTGACAACAATGTAATCAATACTGTCACCGCACAAAAATGCTACCCGATGAGCAGGCCTGATACCCTGATCGCTTAGCTCGGCCGCAGCGCAATCCGCGGCAGCAAACAAATCACCGTATGAAAACTTTCTGTTTCCATCAATAACAGCCGCCTTTTCCAGGCAGCCACTTGTTTCATTTTTTATTGTGGTAACAATATTCATTATTGGCGATTTCAAAGTATTTTCTTTCAAATCCTTTGTTTTATATCACGTAACCGTTCACGGTTGTCGGTTCACAGTTCACAGTTTTTTCAATGAACTATGCAAGGATTGAAACATTTTGGATATTGATTCCAACTCTCGAATTAATTCTTTCACATCTAAATTTTCAAAAAATGACCCAATAATTTTCCTCTACCTTTTGTTTTTTTCAACCGTGAACCGATAACTGTAAACCGTGAACGGCTACTACATCAGCAATGTGCAGCTTCATAACCAGCTCTTTCACCTAACGATATGCAGGTCCCCATAACTCTTGTAGAACCCAGTGCTTCATGGGTAACCGAGATACAGCGACCAGCACAAAAAAGATTTTTAATATCTTTTGTTACCAGACATCGCAGAGGTATTTCATAATTTTCACCTGGCTCAAGATATTTATATGTAACCCCCTTTTGCTGGTCCCAAAGTTCGATAGGCCAAGCGTTTTTAACTATTCCGTCAGGAAATTTTCTTGCGTTGATGATATCATCTGCAGTTAGAGTATATTCTCCATAGAGAAGTGGCCCCTCTCGATCAACGACTTCAGGCGACATTTCTACTATGTAAGACTTTTTGAATACAGGCAGAACCTTGGACAGGTAATTGTGTACTAATAGCGCATCCTTTTTCGCCTGTTTTTCCATTTTTGTCGTTAATGCCGGAGGTATGTTGAGTTTGCAATATCCTTCATCTTCATCATCTCCTGAGACAAATGTCGTGTACTTAAGATAAAAAGGTATTTTTTTTTGTTCTGCTGCTTTGGATAAATAATACGGCACTTTTACTGCCAGGATATCATCAACATGCTTCAATCCTTTTACCCTGAATGTATAACCGGAGAGCTGGCGCTGGTCAGGAGGAGTTGTTCTATACCGTGCACCACTCAGTTTAATAATAACTCCGTCACCACTGCAGTCTATAACTACGTGCGGAATAATATCGATTTTTTTATTCAATTTTTGGATCGTTACAGATACAATAGTATTATTTTTTGTTTTGGCTGAGACAGCTCTGGTATTGTAGTAAATGTCCAGTTGTTTTTCCTTTTCACTCAATGAGCGGAGAACCGACATGAGGTTGTTTGTAGCAAAAGGCAGAACATATACCTTGCCCATGCGCATTGGTATTTTTTCTGGCGCCAGTTTTTTCAGCATCAAACATATTTCCGACGCAATCCCTTTATTGAGAATTTTATCAGGTATATCTTTTGTATTGGCATATAATCCGCATATAAAACGATGCAAGCCTGTTATTCCTGTTCCTCCTGGGAAACTGTTTTTTTCTATTAGAACTGTACTTGCGCCTTCGCGCGCAGCTTTGATAGAGGCAGCTATCCCCGCAACACCGCCACCGACGACGAGCACTTCGCACTCTGTTTTTTTATACTTCATTTCGCTCCAAGCCTGGATTGCAGCGTATGTATAAGCTCATTTGCCTCTTCATCACTCAATATGCCTTCTAAAAAGGAAAGGACGACATTTAATTTATTTTGAAACTGGTGAAAAAATATACCCAGACCTGGCGGGACCGGAACCCGCGGCATGTGAAGAATGTTCAATATCTTTTTACCCATGAAGCTTGAAGATTTATAAGCACTTTCACCAACGTATGAGAATGAAAATGAAGCAATTTGGCCTTTTAAATACAGTCGCATAATATTACTTAGAATCGGTAGAGGTAAAATCCGCATTAATAAGCTTGCTTCTTGAAAATTGCGGGGCAGCTCTGATTTGACCTGGTCATAAAGCTGTTGTTTGATTGATTTGATAAGAACAGGGAAATGATCGGCTTCATCAGGGCGGATTAGAAAAAATAAAAAAGAAACATGGTTAAAGAATACTTTTTGTTGAACCTTATCTGTCGGGCGCATATCAATGGAAACAGGTACTACATAATCCCCGGACTTGATGTTCCTTTTAGTAAAGAGTTTATGCATAATCCATATCGCACTTGCAAGAACATATGGCATGAGCATTAAATAGCCGGCCTCCTTATAAGCATTTTCGAGTATTAAATCGGTTTGATATTTGTCGAAGGGAATAACTTTAAACCTGAATCCAAGATTATTAAGCGATGCTGGTAGAGGAAGAACACGCGGGGGAGCATTTTCACCCATTTTTAAGAATGCACGGTTTGCCTGTTGACCTGCAATGAATTTTCTTCGCCAATTACAGAGATGTGCGGATTCTGCAGGAACAATGATGTCTTTGTTACAAAATGAGTTATCCTTATTTTTCCACTCATTCTGAAGCATTTCAAGGAATGCTTCAGCGCCAAGAGCGTCAAACAAACGATGATCAAAAGTCATAGCCACATAAGTTTTATTTTCGGCATATATAAGATGAAAAAATAAATGCTCCTGATCGCCGATAAACTTCAGGTTGGCTATTCGTTCTAAAATAGAAAAGATATTGGCTTCACTGGAAGTATTATCAAGGTAAGAAATTTTAAGTGGTAATGGTTGGCGTTGCTTCGTAAAGGATATCTTCCAGTATGGAGCAAGATTATAATCCCTGGATGGCCTGCCGTGCAAAACAGGGTATTTTCTTATTAAACTATCAAGGCAGTTCCTGAATTTATCTTTCTGTGGAGAGCCTTCTAATTCGAGAACTATCTGAGAAGTATTCCCTGTACCGGTCGCCTTTTTAGTTATGTAATCAAGTGCATGAATAATCCAGTCTATTCCCGTTAAATAGCGTTTTTTGCTGGGAAAATTAATTATACCCATCCTTTGTAAAAGAAAATCCCATAATTAGAATTGCTGGAATTAGCTCATCCGGCTGATAGATGATGCCAGGGAACGTACTGTCCTGAAATTTTCACTGGTTAACCCTGATTCCATTAGCTTAATGTTAAATGTTTTTTCTATAAACACCAGGAGCTCTACAAAGCTCAATGAATCAATGCCCATCTCATGAAGGGGCGTATCCAGTATGACCTTAGATGAATCGATAGATAAGATTGTCGCAATTTCTTGCGACAGAATATTTTCTATTTCTTTTAAAGTCTTTACACCCATCTAAAGGTTCCTGCATCCGGTAAATTTATTTAAAACATTAGTGACTACTCACGTAGTCAGACTGAAGCCGTTTAGACTGAAGGCTGAAGGGGTCAGAAGAGCATGATTGCCGTACTTTGGCGGAAATATCTGATTCTTGCAGCAAACATGGCTTCAAAATGCGCTTTTTCCTAACAGTCTTCAGTCTTCAGCCTATCTACCTGAGTAGTTACAAACATTATACATCTCCGCTAACTGATTCAACTTCCTTTCGTTGTAACCTGGGGAGTACCGATTCTACTCGTTCAATTTTATAGACCTTGTTATTTTTAAAATACACATCTACTATTTCAAAGCGAGAATGCCAGTAATGCCATAGATCGCTTGACAGAAGAGGTGTTTTATGGCTTGGAGGATATCCATATGCCATTATGACTGCAACTTTACTCATGCCGGGAGAAATGGTGCCGTTATTGACACATTCTTTTTCTTTTTCAGTGAGATTGTGAAAATATCCTTCTTGTTCCAATATATCTTTTTTGGAAAAATAACGGTCAAACAATTCCTTAAGTTTGATTCTTGTGTGTTTACGTTGTTGAACAATGGTAAAGGTCACTGTCGTATCAACTGGTACAAACTGAATTTTTCTGTCCCCAACGCTAATTATTTTGACTTTTGTTCCAATCGGCAGTTTAGTGCCTTTATGATAATTTGTTGATGGAATTTTATCAGGCTTTTCATACCAGATGTTTACGCTGGTATAGTAAATTTTGCCGGCCAGGGTGTTTTCTGTTTTTGTTTCCGGGTTATCTGCCAGTACAGTTGAAGAAATTAATATACAGGCATAAAAAGCGATAACAAGAAAACACAGTAAATATTTTCTTATATACCTCATCTGGAACCTCCTTTTAGTCTAATAATATCTGTTTTATCTGCGCAATTTTTTCTAATGCAGCAGATTTGTTCTATTCTGGATGATTCTGTTTTTGTAATTACATTAAGACTATACGGATTTTCCTGAACTGGGCAAGCGTACTTAATTTGTTTTTTTATCATAAGTGCGCCTGTAGCGCAATGGAATGCGCTGATAATCTTCATGCTTCCAAATATCGGCGCATATCCTCCGATAGAAACATCAACAGGAAGCGCATCTTGATATGATGTTTCATCTCCTGCCATACCATCGGCTTCTATAATATAGATATCAGATTTTTTTATAGTGTCGCAATTAGCTGGAGAGGCAGGTATGATTTCGCAATATTTATTCTGACAATTTTCTAAGGTTGTCATCAAAAATACGCTTCCCTCTCCTGGTACAGCCGATGGCAGGGCTGAAAAGTTAAAAGGTCTAATTTTTCCGTCATTGGCAATTCGTAATTTCTGGTTACAGATATACTCCATAACATTGCCGCACACATCAACACAGCCGAGTAAAACGTATTTGCAACGCTTTTCAGTAAGCCACGCTTTAGCAAGAATAAGAGACTGATGAATCGGTGAAGCAAACTGAGTAATTGTAACAGTTGGTCCCCGGATATTTAATAAAGATGAAATATATGATGCTGCAGCATTATGAACTGAATGCGAAAAAGTTGTCGGAGAGACACTGCCATCGCCGTAATCTATAATATCATCAAGAAACCGAAAGGTTGTTACATGAGGCCCAAAAGCTGTTGATAGAATAATTCCAATATCTGCTTTTTTGTCATTAATTTGAATGCCGCTGTCAACGACCGCATCACGTGCAGCCATCACTGCCATTTTGCTGAATCTGTCTGCCCTGCGTATTTTTTTTAATAAATTTATATCATTAATAGTTTTTTTTTCTACGCTGTAAATAGGATAAAAAATATTTTGATCATTATCAGACTTAATTAGCTGTGGTGAAGTCCATCCTTCCCGTAATGCAATGTCGAGGCTTTCAATTCCGCGTCCTCTTGTGGATACTATTCCTATGCCCGCAATATTCATATAATACAGACCTCGTTAATAATGGTCAATTATGGAGCAATATTTTTGGCAAAAAGCTTAATTTATAGTTCAGGAGTCAGGTTAAATGGTTCACAGTTGTCGGTTCACGGTTCAGGGGTTAGGGTTTAGAATATCGGTAGCTTCAACACTAAATATTCAATGTTCTCTGGCAATAACGATAGAGGCATTATTTCCGCCGAAAGCCAGTGAGGTGGATACAGCAAAGCTGCCATTTATTTGTGTTTGTTCTGTAATTGGTTTAACAGGTATATTTTCGTCCTGTCGAACAAAACCTGCGCTGGCAGGTATCCAGCATTCTCTCAGGGCAGAGGCTGTAAATGCTGCCTCCAAACCTCCTGCGGCGCCAAGAGTATGGCCCGTATAACCTTTTGTTGAAAGAAATTTTATTTTCGGCCCAAAAATTTTTTCAATCACAATTCCTTCAACCTTATCGTTATCATGGGTTGCAGTGCCGTGAGCATTTACAAAACATACATCTTGTGGAGTAATATTTGCATCAGCGAGAGATTTGCGCAATGCTGACTCCAGTCCTGAACCGTCAGGACGAGGGGCTGTGAGATGGTATGCATCTGCTGCTGCACCATATCCTGCAAGCCGCAGCGCTGATTTTTTACCTCTTAGGGATGCAGATTTTTCTGTCTCAAGAATCAGAACTCCTGCCCCTTCACCCAGGTTCAATCCTGAACGGTCTTTATCAAAAGGTCTGCATAAAGATTTGCTTAAAATCCCAAGTGCTCCAAAACCACATAAAGGGACTCTGTTCAATTCGTCTGCTCCACCGGCAATGGCAATATCGCATACACCATTTCTTAACCATGACAGAGCCACTCCTATTGCGTCAGCACCGGACGAGCAGGCGTTAACTACGGTGACTGATGGCCCGTTTGCTTTTATTGATTTAGCAATAGCTTCGGCAAGGTTGCCCTTTAGAAAGCGGTCAACAGAGGCCATGTCTGCCGTTCCCGTATTCCGGTACGTTCGGTAAAAATCAATGTCATTCAACTGGCTTGCCACGCTGGTTCCAAGACATACCCCGGTTTTAATGCCGGAAAAGTCCTTTTGCAGGCCCGCATCATGTAAAGCTTCTTTTAGTGCAGACATAGCGAGAGACAGGGTGCGCATTTCATTTTTTTGCTTATTAATTTGTTTATTAACTTGTTTATTAATCAGGGGGCTTTTTACCTCAAAAACCGGATATGGCAAAGAAGTGTCGAACAAACTAACCGTGCCGGCATTTCTTCTCATAAGCCGAAATGATTTTAGGTGTTCTGTTATATTTTTTCCAGCGGCAGAGATTCCACCAATTCCTGTAATGAATATTTTCATTTGTCGTAACTACTCAGGTTGTCAGGTTCACGGTTCACGGTTTTTTGCCTTATTCAATCGTCATCGATTTTTAACCTTGAACCCTGAACCGTGAACCCATGAACGATTATCTGTTTTCATATACGTAATTCGCCAGCGTATCAATTGAATAGAATATTTTTTGACCTTCCTTCATATCTTTGACTTCTATGCCGAAATTGCGCTGAAGCAGCACAACAATTTCAACTGCATCAAGAGAATCCAGCCCTAGCCCTTCACCAAATAAAATTTCATCATCTTTAATTTCTTCCGGACTTACATCTTCTAATGAAAGATTTTCTACCAGCAGTTCTTTTAACTTTTTTCGTATTTCAGGCAATTCCATTTCTTTTTGCTCTCCCATCTATAGCTCCTTATCAGAAATTTACAAACTCAAAAATTAACTTGTCAACAACATGAGGTGGCGGGCACTTAAATTTAAAACGGCTGACTGTTTGAGCGTATTAGTGAGCCTTAAGAAAAAAGAGGCGATTTTGTATTTCTTTGTTAAAAATATGAATCCAAGCCATAATGACCAATTTTTTAAACGATATTTATACTCTTTTTCTTTAGGCTCACTTATACGCGAGTTTCAGACGTTCTTAAATTTAAGTGCCCGCTGCCTCATGTCAATTTCATAATGAGTTTGTAAATTTCTGCTTATATTATCCACTCCAGACATCATGAAAAAGGAAACATTGGTATGGATACTTTTTAACAAATGCTTCAATTATTTCTACGTAATTCTGAACCCACTGATGGAGTTGTTGTTGCTTATTATATTTTCTATCATAGCGTGGATATATTACATTGGATACATCAACAATATACTTATGGCTTGAAACCTTATTTGACAGCAAAACCACTACAGGAGATTCAACTGCGGCGGCGACAGCAAAAGCGCTGAAAGGGAACCATGCTTTTTCACCTAAAAATGCAACTTCAACGGATTTAGCCCCGTATGTTCTGTCTCCCATGATAGATACAATATGGCCTTTTTTCAAAACATCCATTATTTCTACTATACCACCAAGATATTGTTCCGGAGAAATAATTTTTATATCATCATGTTCTCTGTCAATATTCAGCGAGCTTCGTACCGCTATATTGTCTTCAGGGCGCATAAGAAGATATACAGTTCTTCCTATTTTTTTTAAGGCGGTTAAGGCGATTTGCCAGCTACCTGTATGTGATGTTAACAAGATTATTCCTTGTTTATTATTCCGGAGCAGGGCTATTAACTCATTGTATCCATTAAGTTGAATATCAAATCTTGTATGCCCGGCAACAGACGCATATCTGTCAATCAGTTGCTTCCCCTGACTAATAAACAGACGGTAAACATGCAATAGCCTTATTAAACAACCGCAATCGGGAAATCTTTTATTTATATATGACAAAGCAGCAGAAACCGCAGTCCGGTCAAAAAGCAAATAATAAAGGCAGACAATATACAAAAAGCCATATGTTTTGCGTAGCCCGAATAATTTCAGGAGAGCTTTAAAAAACCAGAAGCCGAATTTATTCCCTCTTTTCCTGGTATTTATATTTTGTGACCGTTTATTTGGTTCCATGATTACTAATTTTCTTGCGAAATATTTGCGCAGCACCAAATACAATTATACCTATTAATAATGCCGCTATTGGTGCAACAATCAAGGAACCCAGTAACCACTCTACAAGTCTTGCCGGAAGCTGGCCAAAAACTGTATTCAGGTTAATATCTGTCAGCCATTGTCCATTTCGCATATAATAACCAAGCTCAATGCAAATCAGAGGAACAAAAGGCGGCATGCATAGATGTTGTATGTTCAGCGCCATTATCTTATTCAGATGCAGGCGTGTTGCAACATAGGCAATTACTAAGGTATGTATTGATATAAGAGGCAGTACTGCAAAAAAGGTCCCAACTGCGGCTGACATGGCCAATCCGCCGGGGCTTGCGTTTTCTTTCAGTAATTTTTTTAACAATTTTACAGGATGACGCATTAAACTGAAGTCAACCTGCTTTTTAGGGGCTGCAACAAGTTTTCGGTGCGGAAACGGTAAAAGGCGTCTTCCAACCAGCCTGGTATGCATACATGAAATACGGAAATTATCTATAAATGGTTTAAAACTCGAAATTCGCATATTCGGTTCAGGATACCAGACGTCAATTTCAACAGTTTTTAAATACAGTCCGGCCCAAACCGCTCTGGCCAGAACTTCAGCCTCAAAATCGTAATGTGAACCTTTCATATTCAACTGTAAAAGATGTTTTACAGGATAAGCTCGAAATCCACTCTGGCAATCATCGATGGATGCACCTGTTTCCACTCTGAGCCAGAAATTTGCAAGCTTTCTTCCAAACCGGCTTGAATTTGGAATGTTTTTTCCATTAAATTTT
>JAIVWD010000086.1:0-11005 GCA_049190315.1 Deltaproteobacteria bacterium
GGCTGTTGCGGATGCACTTATTAACAGCAAGGCTATTAAAATAGAAGGCGGAAATTACAGCTTAATCAACGACAAAAGAATATTTATTTGCGGTAATTGTGATAACAGGTGGGAAGAACCACTTGGTACAGGAAGGCCCCAAAACTGTCCTGCCTGCAATGATAAAAATTTTTACAGAATTAGAGATAAAGAATCATAACTTGTTCATAACAAACCTTTCGATAGTTTTTAGAGGTATAATTTAATTTATAACTTTAGTGAGCCGAAGTGCCTAAAATGCCTAAAGTGAGCTAAAGTGCCTAAAGTTAATGAATGCGCCTTTGGCGCTGCTAATTTTGATTCCGGTACGGACGTGGCATATGGGCTAAACAATCTGATTCAGCGGGATAGCGGCAGAGTAAAGTTAGTAGCTGGTTTCGATATATTGAGTTTTAAAATAAGCAGAATACCTTAACTTTAGGCATTTTAGGCACTTTAGCTCACTTTAGGCACTTACAGCTTGATCACAACATATAGTGTGCGTTTAATTCAATGAACACAATAGAAATTATTGAAACGTAAGTCATAAGGAGGTAATTTGAAATTATGAAAATTGCTGTTACATCTTCAGGTAAAAATCTGGAATCTAATGTTGATCCTCGCTTTGGAAGAGCAGCTTATTTTATTATTGTTAATCCTGAGACCATGGATTATGAAGTCGTAGAAAATATACAAAACCTTAACCTTCCCCAGGGAGCCGGCATACAGGCCGGCCAGACAATTGCCGGAAATAATGTTGATGTTCTGCTTACAGGCAATTGCGGACCTAAAGCGTTTAAAGTATTACAGAGCGCGGGCATAAAAATTATAACTAATGTAAAGGGAAGAGTTCTCGACGCAATTTCTATGTACAAAAAAGGCGAATTGGAGCCTACAAATGGACCTAATGTGGAAGGGCACTGGGTATAAAAAACTTATAGGAGATATGTATAATGGATGAATGTCAAAAGACCGGCTGCAGTATTTCTGATCAAAAGAACGCACAAGATGCTTTAGATGCATCTGTTAAAGGCTCTTTAAGCAAAATAAAAAACAAAATAATCGTCATGAGCGGGAAAGGTGGTGTCGGCAAGACCAGCGTTTCAGTAAACCTTTCCATAGCTTTAGCAAACAAGGGTTTTAAAGTTGGACTTATGGATGTTGATTTACATGGGCCTGATATTCCCAGAATGCTTGGATTTAAGGGTATGCTGGACTTGAGTGAGAATCGGAAGCTGAATCCAATGAAATACTCTGAAAACCTGAAGGCTGTTTCAATTGAATCACTTACATCAGACAAGGATGAGGCAATAATATGGAGAGGCCCGATTAAACATTCTACAATCAGGCAGTTCATCGGAGATGTAGAATGGGGCGAACTCGACTATTTAATTATTGACTCCCCTCCCGGTACCGGCGATGAGCCGCTGACAGTTGTACAGACGATTCCGGATGCAAGGGCTATAATAGTTACAACACCTCAGGAAATTTCTCTTGCCGACGTAAGAAAATCTATCAGCTTCTGCAAAACAGTAGGTATGAAAATCCTGGGACTTGTCGAAAACATGAGCGGTTTTACATGCCCTCATTGCGGCGAAAAACTCGAACTGTTTGGATATGGTGGTGGAGAAAGAACCGCAAAGGAAAAAGGATTAAAATTTCTGGGAAGAATTCCTTTTGACCTGAACGTTGTCTCGTGCGGCGATTCCGGCACCTCTATCCAGGATAAATATAAAGACTCCCAGGTAACCAGGGCCTTTTTAAGTATTGCTGATATAATATCTGAAATAAAACAAGATATAATAAAAAACAGGAGATCTGATATAATGAAATTTGCTATACCTTTAGCTGATGGCAAGCTGACTGCTCATTTTGGCCATTGTAAAGAATTTGCGTTTATAGATGTTGAAGAAAATATAATTAAGAAAAAAGAAATCATGGTACCACCTCCTCACGAACCGGGTGTACTTCCCAAGTGGCTGCACGAACAAGGTGTTAATGTAATAATAGCAGGTGGAATGGGAAATAAAGCACAGGTTCTTTTTAATGAACAAAACATAAAAGTGGTTACAGGAGCGCAGCCTCTTGAACCTGAAGAGCTTATTAACAGCTATTTAAACAATACTCTCGTGACAGGTAATAACCTCTGCGACCACTAAAATTGGAGATTTAAGATTGTTGATTGTTGACTGATGATTGTTGATTTGTGGAATCGCTTTGCTCTGTTTTTTTGTTATAAAATTAATAGAATACCTTCAATCATCAATCGACAATCAACAATCTTAAGCCCTAAAGAACGGGGAAGTTATTCCAGTCCCATCCCTGTTCCTGATTTTGTTCAAAGGAGAAAATCATGGAGGATTTGACCAAAAGTATTGTCATTCCACTGGATGGTTCCAAGAATTCTTTGAGATCACTGGAGTATATTAATCTCATCTACGGGCCAGGTCACAACCTTGAAGTAACCCTCATTCACATTCTCCCCTCTTTGCCGCCAATATTAACAGATAATAAATCAATGGATAAGAAAACCCGGGCCAGGTTGAAGTCTGTAGAAAAAAAGAACGAAGAGATGGCTGAACAAATTTTATCAGACGCCAAAAATATACTTACAGCCAAAGGTTTTAATGAAGAAAAAATTAAAACGTGCTGTCAGAAAAGAGGAATTACCGTTGCTCAGGATATCTGCAACTGGGCGTCAATTAAACAGGTAGATACTATACTTCTGACCAAGCGGGGAAGAACTGAAATAAAAAGTTTTTTTATGGGTGAAGTCTCCACCAGACTGGTTGAATACCGCAGAAATAATCCGGTATGGATATTAGAAGGTTGTATTGATTCAAAAAATGTGCTGGTCTGCGTCGATAACTCCGAAAACGCTCTAAGGGCTGTTGAACACGTCGGTTTCATGCTCTCTGGAACCGATTGTCATATAACCATTTTTCACACTATGAGACATTTAAGCCGTTTTGTTCCAATGCAGGTACTTGAAGAGGCTGAGGATCTTGAAAAACTCTGGAAAAACAAAGCGGGCAAGGAAATTGCCCCTTATATAAAAAAAGCCGGGGAAATACTCCTTAAAGCCGGACTGAGCGAGGAGCAAATAACTACAAAGGTCACAGAAGGCAGCCGCTCAGCCGCTGATGATATCTTAAAGGAAGCGCAGGATAACGATCATGGCACGATAGTTCTGGGCAGGCGCGGCCTCTCGGCAGTAAAAGAGTTTTTCATGGGAAGTGTCACAACCAGTGTCTTAAATCAGTCTGCAAGTTTAGCTGTCTGGATCATTCAGTAGTTTCACCCATTATGTTGGAATCATATAACAGATGGAGATTCTTGGTCTAAATCAATTCAGCCTGCCTGAAATGCTACATCCACTGGTTTATATAGGACTTCTTCTTCTTTTGAGCTATGCAGGAGGAAAAGTCGCCAGTTATCTCAAAGCTCCCCGGATTAGCGGGTATATTGTAATCGGAATGCTTATAAGCCCTTCAGCCCTGGGTCTTTTCCATGAAAGGCTGGTAAAAGAAGAGCTGGCACTGATAACCGATATAGCCTTGGCGATCATCGCCTTTTCTATCGGCGGGTCTCTTCGGATATCAAAATTAAGGAAGCTTGGAAGTCATATTCTATGGGTGACATTAACACAGGCTTTTGGTGCTTTCCTTTTAACCACAACAGTTCTCACCATCTTTTTTTATCTGATCTATGGATTAAATGGGCTTCCGCCTTCTTTTTATACCTTTTATTTTCCTATGGCGTTTGTAATCGGTGCGATCAGTGCCGCTACAGCCCCGGCAGCCACCCTGGCAATCATTCATGAATACAGGGCAAAAGGACCATTTACCAGTATACTTTTAGGGGTCGTTGCTCTGGATGACGGGCTGACTATTATTTTTGCTGCGTTTGCTATTACCATAGCCCAAACCTTCGTAAATCAGGAAGCAATCACCTGGTATAATTTCCTGTTTTCTCCCATCTTTTCCATACTGATATCCATATCTATAGGCGGGGCATTGGGGGTGTGTCTTCGAAAGCTGATTCCTTTTATATCCCGGGGAAAAGCAATGCTCGGGATAATAATCGGATCTATTTTTCTGGTCAGCGGACTGGCAATAAGCCTTAAAGTATCTCCTTTGCTTGCCAATATGATGCTCGGATTTGTAGTGGCCAATTTAGTAGAACACCCTGGGGATATTTTTACGCTTGTTGAAAGCATAGAAGAACCGATTTTCGCAATGTTTTTTACCCTGGCAGGTGCACACCTTGATCTCAGAGTAATGCAGACAGCCGGCTGGATAGCACTTCTAATTACTCTTGGAAGATTTTCCGGGAAGATACTGGGGACCCGTTTTGGCGCACAAATCTCTCATGCTCCTCAGACAGTCAAGAAATACCTGGGCCTGGCTCTCCTGCCGACAGCCGGAGTTACTATAGGTTTGGTACTGGAAGCTGGTTTAGCACTCGGCCAGACATCTCTTTCGCAAATAATGGTAAACGCTGTGCTGGGATCTGTAATTATCAATGAGCTTTTGGCGCCATTTTTTGTCCGCTTCTCTTTATTCAAGGCAGGTGAAGCAAAAAAATAAATCGGGTAAAAGGTGAAAAATGAAAGGCATTAAAGAAGAAGTAGAGCGCATGAAGATAAGCGAGCTGGCTGCAATTCTCAAAAAGAGAAAACTTCCGCTGATTCACGAAGATGCGGATATTAGAGAAGTGGTTGATGCTATGATTCGTTATGAATGCAGCCGGCTCCTTTATGTAGTGGATGACAATAAAAAATTAAGCGGTGTTATTTCTTTGGGGGTGCTGTCCCGACATGTTTTTTCTTCAAGCCATGAGCCTCAAATCCACCCAAGATTTCTCATAAGCATGATCACTGCCGATAAGGCAAAGGATATCATGCAAAAGAATACTGTAGTTGCAACTGAAGAAGAAGAAGTAAAGCAAGTTCTGAAGAGGATGATCAGGACAGGTGTTAAAGAGATCCCGGTTTTGAATAAAGATAAAAGGATAATCGCTGATCTCACCCTTGCCGATCTGTTACGATTTGTAGTTAACTCAAATGAACATTAAATTAGCGCACCTTCGGTGCGGACATTTAAAGTGCCTAAAGTGAGCTAAAGTATATTAAAGTGCCTAAAGTTGAGGAATGCGCCTTCGGCGTTGCCAAGTTTAATTTTTTTTCACCATTACAACTTTGCTCACTTTGTTTCTATCTGAACTTATAACCAAGCCATGAAAATCTATAGCACGCCGAAGGCGTACCACAACTTTAGGCATTTTAGGCACTTTAGCTCACTTTAGGCACTTTTTTACTCATTCACCGTCCAATACAACGCGTATAATCTTTGCCATATCTCTTCTAAGAATAGGTTTCATGATAAACTCGCGAATGCCGATAGCTTTTGCTTTTTTTTCAGATATTACTTCGCTGAAACCAGTACAAATAATAATTGGAATATCAGGACGAATGGCCAATATTTCTTTGGATAGATCTTTACCTGTCATTTTTGGCATAATCATGTCCGTGATAACCACATCGAAATTACCGGGTTGCTCCTTGAAAGTTTGCAATGCCTCAATGCCATTCGTTTTCGTAATCACTTTGTAGCCAAGACTCTCCAGCAATTGTCTTCCGGCTTCAACTAAGGCTGCTTCATCATCAACGAAAAGAATTCGTTCTTTCCCATGAGGGACTGGTTCATAGTGTTCGGATTCCACAGTAATTTCGCTTTCGATCGCTGGGAAAAAAACCTTAAATGTTGTTCCTTTTCCTACTTCGCTGTTTACCGTGATCGCACCACCACAACTTTTTACGATTCCATGGGTCACAGCGAGTCCCATACCGGTTCCTTCTCCATGTTTTTTAGTCGTAAAAAACGGATCGAATATTCGCTCAATAACCGAACTGTCCATGCCGTGACCTGTATCGCTTATGGTGAGTATTTGGTATTGTCCTGGATTCAGATCTAAATTTTGGGCGGCAGTTTTTTTATCAATCTCCATATCAGTTAGAGTCACTTCCAGCACTCCACCTTTTTTTTGCATGGCATGAGCCGCATTAGTGCAAAGATTCATCAATACCCTGTGTATTTCTGTAGAATCGGACAGAATTGGAGCTAACCCGGTTTTGATGTTTTGGCGTATTTCGATGGTAGTCGGCAATGACGCCCGCATCATTTTAAGTACTTCCTTGACAATAAACTCGATTTTTATGGGCTTTTGCTCCTGTTCGGTCTGGCGGCTGAAGAGCAGGATCTGTTTTGTAAGGTCTTTTGCACGATTGCTGGCCTTTAAGATTTCATCCAGATCACTTTTTAGTGAGTCACTATTCGAAGTATTTAATGATGCTAACTCTGTGTAACCTATAATTGCAGCAAGGATATTATTAAAATCATGAGCTATTCCTCCTGCAAGGGTGCCAATGGCCTCCATCTTTTTGGTATATCTGAGATGCTCTTCAAGAAGATGTTTTTCCTCCTCTCTTTTTTTTAGGGATTCAGACATATCATTAAAGGCCATTGCAAGTTTCCCGATTTCGTCCTCTGTCTCAACAGGCACCTTCTTGACAACTCCGCTCTCCCCCAGCATATTAACACTTTTAGTTAATCTATTTAATGGCTTTGTTATCCCCCTTGCCAAGATATATATAAACGCAGAGCCGATTATCAGAAATATAATTCCAATTAAAATACTTTTTGCTAATAAATCATCGAGCCTTTTATTAAGTATTATTTTATCTATGGTAATGCAGATGAAACCGATAATTCGATTCTGATCATGGAATTGATCTTCTTTAAAAAAAAGTGCCTCTTCGTTTAAATAACTTGAGCTTACAATAACCGGCGACCAGAAATCTATTTTGCTTTTGTTATCAATGTAAAAAGAAGATCTATATGTCTTAAGTCTTTCAAATACATTATTGCTGCTATTAATATCCTCAAAAACTGTTTTTTTTCTGCCCCATTTTCCAGGCTTTTTTTGATTCTTCAATAATTTCTTTTCAAGGTTAAATACAGAAACTTCAAGAACTCCCTCCTGTTGTAAGGTTCCATCAACATGGTTATCGAGTAGTTTTTCATTCTCTGAAAAAACACCCAACCTTATCTCGTAAGCAAGCATCTCTGATAATAATTTCCCGGTTTTTATCAGATTATCTGTTAAAGATCTGCTCTGGTGATAAATAAAAAAAACAGTAAATGCGGAAGATATGATAAACATGAAAATGGTAAATGCAGTAAAAATCTTAATGCCGAAGTTTTCATAAAGAGTTTTTAAGAGTTTTTTCATTAATTATCTCTAAACTATTTTATTATGCTGGCTTTCTCGATAATATTATTACTGATGTCGATCTCTAATTTCCTTGCTACATTAGTATTAATTGATATTAATGACTTTCTTGCATCGACTTTTTTAATATTTTCAAGATCTCTTCCTGATACTATTGCGTTTGCCATTTCCCCTGCCTGTCTTCCTATATCAAAGGGGTCTATACTGATCGACATTAATGCACCCAGTTCTACATACTTATCTGAAAATGCGAGAACAGGTATTTTATTTTCGAGAGAAAAAAGAAGCAAAAACTCAATTGTCGCGGGAGTAATCAGCGTTAGATCCGGCAGCATCCAGAAAACATCTATATTTTTTCTCATGCCCAACAGTTCTGAAGGGACATCCCTGGAGTTTTGAACTTCTTTTGCAATCAGGTTGATATTCATTTTTCCGGCAGCAATCATAGCATCTTTTACTATATATCCGGTTCTATCCGGATCATATAAAAGACCTATGTTTTTCACATGTGGCATGGCATTCAATAATAAATTCAACTGCTTTTCAGGAGGTATGCTCATGCTAACGCCGAAAATATTTTTTTCACCGGAAATTATGGATGTGGGATTTAAGACCATCGTGTAAATAATGGGTATATCTTTAATCTCTTTTACTACTTGAAGGGCACCCATCCCTATTGCGAGGACAATATCAGGTTTGAATGAATTAATTGTTTTTATAATATTTGCATCATTTAATTCTGAAATAACAATCCTTTTGATCTCAGATACTGTTACACTTTTAAACCCTTCAATTGTCTTTTCATATGGCTTAATCCTGACGCTCTGGACAGCTACGATCCTATGGCCGGCTTCGGCTAAACCGTGACAAAGAAATGTAAATATAAATATGAAAATAATATTAATATAAAATCTTTTTGTCATGAAATTTCGGATCCATTTTACTGGACTGGTTTTTTTACTTGTTGATTATTAGAACAATTAGTTGAATATTGTAATAAATTATGATATCATAAAATTATTTTGAATAAAACATTATTATTAAGATTATTTAAGAGTCCATAGTTCGTAACTTCTCAATAACCTCTGGCAACTTTTTAAAAATTTTCATCGTCATTCTCGCGAAGGCGGGAATCCAGTGCTTTTTCGGATTTTCTGGATTCCTGCTCTCGCAGGAATGACAGAACTTTGGACTCTTAAGAAGATTAGATGAATCTATATTTTATAAAAAACGGCATTTATATATTCTTTTTTTTCCTTGCCTCAGTATGCTTTTGCCCATCAGCTTTTGCCCAGTCTGAAGAGGAGATGCAGATTCTCCGATTATTTTATAACGAAAAAGACCTTGTAGTATCCCCTACCAGATATCCAAAGCCGATCTCTCAGGTTGCGGAAAATATAACAGTCATTACCGCAAAAAATATCGAAGACATGAATGCCCATACAGTTGCAGAGGTTTTAAACAGAGTGCCAGGCATCTTTGTTAATTTTAACCAGGACTTTGGCGCAACCTCGCTATTCCATATTCAGGGATCCGAGCCAAGGCATGTTCTTGTATTGCTTGATGGTGTTCCCTGGAACTATCTGAATAGCGGTTCTGTTGAGACCAATTCAATCCCCGCCGGCATAATAGAACGTATAGAGATCATAAAAGGACCTGCTTCATCTGCCTGGGGTTCATCCCTTGGTGGCGTGATCAACATCATAACCAAATCTGCAGGAAACAGTGAAAAGCCCGGTGGATCAATAAGCGCTTCTTATGGCAAGAGCAATTCCCAGGATTACAGGGCACAGGTGTCGGGCAAGGCCGGATCTGTCGGATATTATTTGTTTGCAGGTCACCAGGAGTCTGACGGTCTCAGGGGTTCCAGAAGTTTTGATAATACAAGCCTTTATTCAAAGGTTAAGATTCCTGTTTCAAAAGATGTTAATATTAATTTTACTGCAGGTTACAGTGAACCGCAAATTGGGTCAGGAGATATTCCAAGCAGGGATATATCTCAAACAGGGGATACTCGCACCTTTTTTGGAACCGCCTCTCTTGATGCTTTGATAGGCAGAGAGTTCAGCTTAAATTTTTCTGTTTACAATTTTAAGCAGAAATCTGTTTTAACCACCAATTCGCTTGGCTTAGGATTTACCGGCTCTGCCGGAGAGCTGTTTTCGAATATAAGTTATGATGAGGAGACAACAGGTGGAAGCGGCAAACTGGTCTGGAGGCATGGGATTCACACTGCCGTGCTTGGAGTGGATTTTAGTAGCGGAAAACTTGACCAGACTATTACTGCCGGTTCATATCTTCAATCACCTCCATATAATGCGCCGCCAATAACCAAAACACATCCCGATATTGATAAACAGGCAATATATATAAATGACACGATTATAATAGACCGGTGGGCAATAACTCCAGGTATTCGTTATGACCACAACAGTATTACAGGCTCGTTTATAAGCCCCAGCCTTGGTGTTACTTACAAGCTTGGCGAAGATTCAATATTAAGAGCATCTGTTGCCAGGGGTTTTACCATACCTCCTCTTTCATGGACATCAGGAGGTTATTTGTTTACTGATCCTAATCCATCTCTTGATCCTGAAGAGGTATGGTCATACCAGGCAGGCGCGGAAACAGGCGTTATTAATTATCTGTGGTTAAAGGCGACCGTCTTTCATCATGACCTGAAAAATGCCCTGGTCTTAAACCGTTATGGTGGAGGACCGCCAGCTTATAATGATATTTTTATCAATAAAGGAAAAGTAAGGCGTAATGGTCTTGAAATAGAGGCGGAGACAGTTCCCATCTATAACATGTCATTGTCGGCGGGTTTTGCTTATGTTGATATAGACCCGACAGATGAAAAAGGTGTTAGTTATAATTATGCCTGTAACATCGGCATAAGGTATGATGATAAAAAATCCTTCAGGGCTGAACTGTTCGGCCATTATGTGTGGTGGGATCTTGATGGGTCTTACGATGACTTTATATGGGATCTTAATTTAAATAAAAGAATCTGGTCTAAAGAAAAGGCTGCTACAGAACTTTTTTTTACAGCGCATAACATATTTAATGGATCACAGTACACCTCTGGTGACAGCAAAAACCCGAAAACATGGATTGAGGCCGGCATAAGGTTTAAATTTTAATCCACGGATTGTGCAGATTGCACAGACCAACCAATTACCCAATCATCGATTTGTCTCTGGTAAAATGCAAAAGATAACATCAAAATTGGCAAGCCATTTACCCGAACTTTTTGAGAAATTAAGGTTTAACTTTTATTATTGCTTTTTTAATAAAATAATAATAGGTTAGCAAAGTTTTCTTATAAGTTCTCAATAAGTTCGGGTAATAGCTCCTGAATTCCCGCCACAGCAACTTATTGAGATCTTACACTTTTTTAACTTTCAATACATTCCAAAAAGGGGGGGATATTATGAAAGAGCAAAAAAGAAAAAAAAAGAAAGAAATCGTGGTATTAGACAAGGGGATTGATATTGATGCTGTTGGACATGGTGTAGCAATTTGTTGTCGCGGGGCATTTTTCGTTTTTAGATAATTCTTTATTTTAAAAAGGGGAGCGCTGTCTCCCCTTTTTTCTTTTCAAAGCCCATTTATAGATCTTATGCTGCTTTCTCATTATCTCAAGATATATTCATGCGAAAATAAACCAGATCATCTTCTTCTTTTTTCCACA
>JAIVWD010000087.1:0-10995 GCA_049190315.1 Deltaproteobacteria bacterium
AGTGGTTTAGAATATCAATCATATTATTTTACTCTTTTAAAAAAACTATCTAATACCTGCCCTTTAAAGCTTTTGTTGCATAGAGGTGTGCGAAACTTGAGTAACTTACAGCCACTTCAGTCTAATGTGGTGTAGCTTCGCACTCTAAAACCTTTGTCTTGAGCGACTGCTAAGGGTCGATAGCAGTCATTCTTGAGTTATTATATTTTCTGACTATTCCCACAGATTTCATGATTGTTGACCAAAAATTAGCAAAAAACAGTTTTTCTAACTATATATTTCAACAATTTGGATATTGAACAGAAAACATGAAGACGCTAAAGCGCCATCAGCAGCCTGTCATAACCGACCAGATATTCACCAGGCCCCTTTCTCAGAAAAGTTCCTGGCCGACTGACTACTTGCAATATGGGGAATTTCCCATCCACAGCCTTGCGGAATCTTCTGAGTTGAGGTGAAAATTTTGCATCCGTCAGTTTGGCTTCAATCGCCAGAACAGGTTTTTCCTTCAGGGTGAGTATAAAATCGAAGATCTCTCGTTCAATGGCTGACAAGTGTTTCAGATTCTCTTGGACAAGTTTCTGGAAGTCTATGGTTGCTACCATTGGATTCATATGGTGTATGTCAGCGCAGAAACTCTTCAAAATTGCCATGCAGGCATCTGCACTTTTAATGAAAAGATCGGTGTCAAAACTTAGGGTGCCATTTTAAGCACTTTGACATTAATGGGACAAATACCCCCTATCTCCCTATTCCAATATTAAAGCTCAATATCTCTTTTCCCTCTACCAGACGTTTTTGCGGTGCGCTTACTTCACCCACCATTGTCTTAAGATCAAAAACCACCACATATCCCTCATTGGCTCGCTCGGTTAAAAGGTATTTGCTGCACAGTTGATCAGTTGCCTTTTTAACGGTCTTATCAAGGGTTGAACGATTTATCTTGGTCTCGATAATGTATTTATGGCCCTGGTAGATCAAAAGAATATCCATTCTTCCTACTCCGCTTGGCACCTCGTAACGAAGTTCGCCTTTTCCCCCCTCTACAAACTGATACAACCAGGCGGTGAGCAGAAACTGTCCTGTCTTTTCATATGGCTTTTGGCTTTTGTAAAAAGCGTTTACGCCGATTTGAATGATATATTCTTCAAAATCAGAAAGGATGGCTTCCATGTTCAGAAGTCCGTCATGCGTGAAGTAGCCCTTAACTGATACATCCACAATTGCCCCTGATTCCCGAAAAAAGGTCTTGGTGAACCTTTTCTTATAGATAGGGTTGCTGACACGAACATTTTTTCCTTCTGCCTTGATCAAACCATGTGTCAAAAGAAGGGACTGCTCCTCATCGCCGGGGATGTATTCAACACCATTAAAAACAATGTCTATAAAAGTCTCTTTGTATTGTTTGGCCTTTTCAGTGATATTATCAAAATGGCTGTTTTCTTCGTACATAAGAATGTCTGTAGCTTTTTCCACATCGTCTGCTGTAATTGGATCGGTAGTCTCAGGTTTTATATCAACTGTTAGGATGGTGCCAAGACGGTTTACCAGCCAGGGTTGTCCGGTTGTTTCTTCGTACACTTTTTTTACTGCATCTTCAGTAAAGGACTGGTTGGTTTCTTCTGTATATTGGGCGTAAAGATCACGGACATTTTTTAGGGTGAAAGGTGGAAGTTTCACCTGGTCAGCGATATTAAATGGGGAGACACCGCCTACAATCAGTTTGGTGATGTTGCGTATGCCCACCAGTCCCACGGAGTATAGGGCTTTGTCGGTCTGCTTTTTGTATCTTTGATAGAGTTCCCTCAATGTGGTCAGGAAGTTTTCCAGTTCACTTACGGGAATGCCGTCGAATTCGTCTATGAAGATGACAATTTTCTTGAATTCAATTATACGATTTAGTTTTTCAAACAACTCGCGAAAGCAGATGTGATCGGTAAGGTTACAGGAATCCAAGTATGCCCTTATAGCATCCAGTTTCGGGCAGTTTACAGCATTCAATCTGTTTATCAGTTGCCCATATAGATCTTTTTGAATCAATTGATAAAATCTTTGTGAATTGAGGTTTTTGTGATCCTGAAAACTGAGAAGGATAGCCACATAGGCAGGATCCTTTTCAAGGCCCGAGCAAAAACCTTCAAAAAACGTAGTCTTTCCGCTCTGCCTCGGAGCAAATATGGAAAAGTACCTCCCCAGGTCAACCAGTGTCTTAATATCATGACGTCTTGTATTAGTCACATTTTCCAACTCAACATGGTATGACATTTTCGGATCAACTGTCCCTGAGTCTTCAAACATCCGTTTCGGTTTTTTATAATTCATTTTTCCGCTTGTTTTTCTTTTCTTTCGACGAGTTGATTATGCTTTGCTTCCGAGCTAACTTAATGATTTAATAAAACTATATAATAATGTCAATTTGTTTTGACTAAAGCGCCATCAGCAGCCTGTCATAACCGACCGGATATTCACCAGGTCCCTTTCTCAGAAAAGTCTCTGACCGTCAGTTTGGCTTCAAGCCAGTTTTTTACCGAGCCCTAATTTAAAAATTATTCCCCCGGACAGCGCAATAAGACTGCTTATTATAAACAAATTAAACGAGCCCACACTTTCATATAAATAGCCGTTAAAGAGAAAACCAATTGTCATCCCAAGGCCGTAAGTTACGGCATTATTTGCTGCCTGCCCCAGAGTTTTGGCTTCATCAGGGGTCAGCAAATCAATATACAATATACTTGCTATATGAAATGCACCATATGAGATGGCATGAAAAACCTGTGATATCAGGATTAAAGCCGGAGATGTTACAAAGAAAAGTATTAACCATCTTAATGTTGCTATCATAAATGAAAATACCAGAACATTTTCCAGGGAAAAACGCTTGAATATTTTGTCTGAGTTTATCATTACAAGTATCTCCGCCATCGACGCCATAGCCCAGGTAATTCCGATAAATGTTTTACCATAGCCAAGGCTGTCTAAATGGATGGAAAAGAAAGCATAGTAGGTTCCATGGCTTACAAGCATTAAAAAAGCGCAAAACAGGAAGACGGTTAAACGCCTCTTTAATAGAACTTTTGCCTTGGGTGTAAAAGACTCTTTCTTTGAAATGACAACGTCAGGGATTCTAACAGAAATAAATGCCTGAAGCAGGGAGCCGGCAAGAATTACAGCAATAATAATCTCGATTGAAAAAATATCAATTATCCTGCCGAGGACTATTACAATAACAATAAAGGAAATTGATCCCCATGCCCTGAGCTTCCCATAACTTTTCTTCTCTTTGCCCAGTACATCCATAGTAAAGGCTTCAAGAAAAGATATAATGGGAGCGTAAAAAATTCCGTAAAATATGGTAATAACCAGCATTAACCAGAAATCAGTGGTATATAGATAAAATGCCCATATCCCGGTACTCACAAAATTGCATAAAATATATATCGGTCTCCTGATCTGAAAGCGGTCTGCCAGAGCCCCCCAAAATAAAGGGAACAAAACTATCATCACCGTTCTAAATGCAGACAGGAGTCCTATTTGAAAACCGGTAAAATCAAGATGATAACAGTATAAATTAAAATAGGGCAAAGAAATGCCCATAATGCCGAAATATAAAAAATACTGAGAACCGATTATGAATCTGAATGAATCCCTGGGGCCTTTAATCATATTTGTGCAATACGGCATTTCTATATAAAACGCAATCCATTCTATCTATAGATATTTTGTAACTACTCACGTAGTTAGGCTGAAGCTGTTTAGACTGAAGGCTGAAGGGGGGCAGAAGATCACGATTGCCGTACTTTGGGCTCGGTCAAAAATAACTTGGCATTTTTGCATCCCGACTTCACCATATCTTTAACCGATTTTCAATCGCAAAAGTCCTCGAAATAGCTCGCTATTCCTGCGGTTTTGCTCAATCAGATCAATTAAATCTACGGCAAATTCTACCAACTTATTTTTGACCGAGCCCTTTGGCGGAAATATCTGATTCTTGCACCAAACATGGCTTTAAAATGCGCTTTTTCCTAACAGCCTTCAGCCTTCAGCCTATCCACCTGAGTAGTTACGATATTTTCTTTACAAATTAACTTTATCGTGATAGTCTTTTTGCATGCCTAAGTTGAGCGTAGGTATAAGTTGATGGACAAACATCTAATAAGCCGTAACAAGCGGGAGCCAATAATGGATTATATCAAAATACGATTTGGCGATAATTTTGATGAATTAGGTTCCAAAATCGAAAAAACCATTGAGGACATGTTCAGATCTATGAATCCTGTTTTTTCTCTTTCTGAATGTACCTGGAAGCCTCAAATGGATATTTATGAGATTCCTGGAGAAATAATTATTATAGCTGAAATTGCAGGAGTCAATAAAGAGAACCTGGAGGTAGAAATCAGCAGCAAGGCCGTTAAAATTTATGGACATCGTATTGAATTGCCGCGCGTAGAAAACACAAGATACAGATTAGCGGAAATCCAGTATGGTAAATTTGAACGTATCCTTTTTCTTCCCGCACCCATTGATACTGATAAGGTAACGGCATCATATCTAAACGGCTTTCTTCAGATCAGGCTTGCCAAACTGCCGCCTGCTGACATACACAAGGTGCCGATCACTGAGGAATAGCTGAGATTCCCAATTAAAGTCTTAAGAAACAGACTCCGGAGGTATCCATGACAGACAAACAACCATCATTGGACTTTGGAAGTAGAGAACTCCCGGAAATACTTTCTATTCTTCCTCTATTTGACGCTACTTTATTCCCCAAAATGGTTGTGCCGATTGTTATAATGCAGCGCGAATCCATTCAACTGGTAGATGAAGCAATGTCCAAAGATAGAACCATCGGGCTCATTCTATCCAAAAATTCAGAGGTTAAAAGCAAATACACTCCTGATGATCTATATAAATTCGGCACAACCGCACTTATCCTTAAAATGGCAAAAAACGAAGATAACAGGGCACAATTGCTTGTACAAGGTTTGGGCCGGTTCAAAGTAAAAGATTTTATAAAAGGAAAGCCTTACCTGCAGGCCAGGGTAGAAAATCTTCAGGATATAGAAACAAAAAGCAAGGAGATCGATGCCCTTATGTCCAACCTTATCGGCCTGTTCACTAAGGTTGTCGAGTTTTCTCCGGGATTATCACCTGACATTCTTTCTATGGCGAAATCAATACAGGTGCCTGGCATTCTCGCAGACATGATTACTTCGATCATAAATTCAACATTAGAAGAAAAACAAAAAGTTTTAGAAACCCTGGACATAAAAAAACGACTGCAAGAAGTTACACGTCTTGTTAATTATCAGTTGGAAATCCTTAAACTTGGGAACAAGATACAGTCCCAGGTCAAAGGCGATATGGATAAAAAACAGAGAGAATATTATCTCCGCCAGCAAATGGAAGCGATCAAGGAAGAACTTGGCGAAAAAGATAAAACAAGTATTGAAATTGAAGAATACAAGGCTAAAATTAAAGAAAAAAATCTCCCTGAAGAAGCACTTAAAGAAGCTGAACGTGAACTTGATCGTCTATCACGAATGCACCCTTCTTCTTCTGAATATACTGTTGCATCAACATACCTTGACTGGCTGACATCTCTACCCTGGAATAAAAGCACAAAAGACAATTTAGATATAAAAAAGGCCAGAAAAGTTTTAGATGATGACCATTACGGACTAATAAAACCCAAAAAACGTATTATAGAGTTTCTGGCTGTACGAAAGCTCAAGCCTGAATCAAAGGGACCGATCCTTTGTTTTGCAGGTCCTCCCGGTACAGGAAAAACATCTCTTGGCCGTTCAATAGCACGGGCTTTAGGCCGCAAATTTCATAGAATCTCACTTGGAGGTGTCAGGGACGAGGCTGAAATCAGAGGACACAGGCGAACCTATGTCGGCGCTCTTCCCGGGCGTATTATACAGGGAATCAGACGCGCTGAGTCAAATAATCCTGTTTTTATGCTGGACGAAATAGACAAGGTCGGAAGTGATTTTCGCGGTGATCCATCTTCGGCATTGCTGGAGGTGCTTGATCCGGAGCAAAACTTTTCTTTTTCAGATCATTACCTTGATGTACCATTTGATCTGTCAAAAGTTATGTTCATAACTACTGCAAATATCTTAGACACAATACCTCCGGCTCTTCGAGACAGAATGGAGGTCCTGCATCTGCTGGGCTACACTCTGTCTGAAAAAATTAAAATCGCAAACCATTTTCTCATACCTCGCCAACGCGAAGCACATGGTCTCAATTCATCTCAAATATCTTTCACAAATGCTTCAATAAAAAATATAATCACAGGCTACACAAGGGAAGCGGGTTTAAGAAATCTTGAACGTGAAATTGCAACCATCTGCCGCGGTGTAGCAACTCAAATTGTTGCAGGAGAAGCAAAATCAGCAAAAATCAATGTAAAAGATATTTACAGATTTTTAGGCCCTGTGCATTTTACCTCTGAAGCCAGGGCAAGGCCCTCGAAACCGGGCATAGCCATGGGGCTTGCATGGACAATGAATGGCGGCACATTACTCTTTATCGAAGCTACATCCATGAAAGGGAAAAGGGGCCTTGCCTTAACCGGTCAGCTCGGGGATATCATGAAAGAATCAGCATCAGCAGCTTTGAGTTTCATACGTTCAAATGCTTCTAAAATAGGAATCTCCGAAGATTTTTTTAATAAAGTTGATATACATATACACATACCGGCAGGAGGCATACCTAAAGACGGCCCTTCTGCCGGTGTCACCATACTTACAGCCCTTGTATCTCTTCTGACCAATAAAACAATAAAAAAAGATCTTGCCATGACCGGTGAAATTACCTTGAGAGGTCGAGTCTTGCCGGTTGGAGGGATAAAAGAAAAAGTTCTTGCCGCCCATCATGCAGGGATAAAAACCATCATCATGCCAAAGTGGAACAAGAAGGATTTAGAAGAAGATATACCGGAAAAGGTGAAAGAAGAAATTCAATTTTATTTTGTTGATGAAATGATGGAAGTGCTGAAAATTGCTTTAGGAAAGTAGCCCAATGGCCTTAAAATCTTCCGTTACTTTCCTTGCTGTTTTCGCAGGGCTCCTTTTTTTATTCCACGGATGTGCCACGGTAAAACCACCTCCTGTCGAACCAAAAACTTCCCCGACATTCAGGCCTTACAAAGTAATGGGCAAGTGGTATCAGCCGCTGCATGACGCAAATGATTTCGTGCAGGTTGGAAAGGCATCCTGGTATGGCAAGAAGTTTCATGGCAGAAAAACCGCAAACGGTGAAATTTATGATATGTATGCCATCTCTGCTGCACATAAAACTCTGCCGATTGGGACATATGTGAGGGTGCACAATCTACATAACAATAAAAAAATCGAGGTCAGAATCAATGACCGCGGGCCCTTTGTCCGCGGCAGAATAATTGATCTTTCCTATGCTGCGGCAAAAAAAATTGGTATAGTTGGCCCAGGTACGGCAAAGGTCAAAGTCGTAGCCCTGGGTGTTGCCGGAAAATCTGAACCCAAAACCGATAAACGCCGGACTTATGTCCCTGTGAACTATTATGCAGGAAATTTTACATTTCAAGTCGGCGCATTTCGCGACCGGCAAAATGCTGAAAGGTTCAGGGAAAAACTTGCTCAAAAATACAGAAACGCTCACATAACAACTTATGACGGCGGTGATGCGATCTACTACAGAGTACGGCTTGGGAAGTGCTCAAATCTTGAGCAGGCAGCAGAGTATGAAAAATATCTTAATAAAAACGGATTTAATGACGCATTTATTGTTGCAGAGTAAGGGCAGGGATCAGGGGTCAGGGACCGGGGATCAGAATAAAAGCTGTTATTGGTTACTTTATCAAAGTGTTAAATGGAGTTAAAAAATTGCTGAAAAATGTAGTTTTTCTGGACAGAGATGGTGTTATAAACAGGGATTCTCCTGATTACATAAAGAGCTGGGCGGAATTTAAGTTCCTTCCAGGCAGTATTGATGCGATAAAACTTCTTAACTTAAACGGCTTTGTCGTTATCATAATTACAAACCAGTCGGTTATAAACCGAAACATGGTATCATTAGACGACCTTGAATATATTCATGCCATGATGAAGTCAGCGTTTAAGTCAGGCGGAGGAGAGATAAAAGACATATTTTACTGCTCTCATATCCCCGAAGACAGATGCGACTGCCGCAAACCAGAGCCGGGATTGATTCACAGAGCCCAAAAAACATACCATATTGATCTTGCAAATTCTGTTATGGTAGGCGACAGCGTAAAGGATATTATGTGCGCCCGCAATGCAGGATGCGGTCACAGCATTCTGGTAAAAACAGGAAACGGAGTTGATGCTGAAAAAATCCTTGCACAAAAAAAGATTTTTCCTGACCACGTGGCTGAAGATCTTTTAGATGCAGCCAAATGGATAGTTACCCATGATTATTGAATATTGACGATTGAATATTGAAAATTTAAGGAGTCCTATTTTTTAATTAAAATAATCTTCAATACCACAAATTGTCAATTGTTAATCTTCAATTTTCAATTTAATCCCGGCTTAGGTTTGATGAAAATGAACACGTCCCTTCCCTTAACCGTCCTTGAAGGCAAGCTCGAACAAATTACATATTTTAACAAAGAAACCCTTTATATTATTGCAAAATTAAAACCCGGCAACACAGATAATCTTGTTACAATTGTAGGTTTCATGGGAGGAGTAAGTCTTGGCGAAGCGCTGAAAATAATGGGAGAGTGGGAAACCCATACCAAATATGGACAGCAGTTCAGGATCAAATCCTATGTTGTAACTCTGCCGGCATCTGTTGAAGGAATAAGAAATTACCTTAAATCAGGTATTATCAAGGGAATAGGCCCAAAGATGGCAGGCAGATTGGTGAAGCGCTTCGGAGCCGACACCCTGAATGTAATAGAGAACCGCCCGGAAAAACTGCTTGAAGTAGAAGGAATAGGAAAAACAAAAGCAGCCTCTATCAGCAATGCATGGAAAGATCATCATGCAATAAGAAGTTTAATGCAGTTCCTTCAGGAAGCTGGAGTAAAAACCTCATATTCCGCTATACTGCTAAAGGAATACGGCCTGGATGCTCTGAACATAATACAAAGCAATCCCTATTGCCTGGCAAACGACATCCCAGGTATCGGTTTTTATATGGCAGATGCAATAGCGCTTAAGCTTGGAAAATTAGAAAATGAACCGGAAAGGGCCAGAGCATGCATTATCCATCTTATACAGCAATCTGCAAATGACGGCCATGTTTTCGCTTATCTGGATCATTTGACTGCACGCTGCAAAAAGCTTTTTCAAATAGAATCTGAAGCAACTGAACAAGCAATAGAAGATCTTTCAGCTTCCGGAGAGCTGATTATTGAAAACAAAGTAGAAGCCCCGAAGAACAAATTAAAAGATGAACGTCCAACATCGAACGTCCAACATCGAACGTCGAATAATGATGTCGCTTCGCTATTTTATAATTTCATAGACAATAAAAAACCTGATAAAAAAGCCGTTTATTTGAAAGCCCTTCACCAGGCGGAAGCAGGCCTTGCAAACAGGCTTAAAGCCCTTTTGTCCGTTCCTGTTGTACCTCAAGGAATAGACACGGAACAAATATCAAATGAAGTTCTGAAAAAACTGGCCATAAAACTCTCACGGGAACAGCTTAATGTTCTTGAAAAAATATTTTCTCATCGGGCGGTAATCATTACAGGAGGCCCTGGAACCGGAAAAACAACCCTGATCAGGTCGATTAATGCCGTATTTAAAGCTCTTGGAAAACAAATCAGCCTGGCTGCCCCAACAGGACGCGCGGCAAGGCGGCTGGCAGAATTAACACACAGAAATGCAAAGACCATTCACAGGCTGCTGGGATATAATTTTAAAGATAATCTTTTTGACAAAAACCGGGACAACCCCCTTGATGCAGACGCAGTAATCATTGATGAAGCCTCAATGGTGGATACATATTTGATGTTTCATCTGCTGAATGCAATTCCCATGACTTCAATGCTCATAATGGTTGGAGATGTTTTTCAACTCCCATCCGTCGGCCCTGGCAATGTACTTGACGACATGATCAAATCAGACATTATACCGGTTTTCTATCTTAAGAAAATCTTCAGGCAGGCCAGGGAAAGCTCTATTGTTCTCAATGCTCACAGGGTGCTGAAAGGTGAATTCCCTTTACTCAAACATATAAATGAACCAGCCGACCTTTCTGAATTTTACTTCATAGAACAGAACAATCCTGAAAAAGTTGTCTCCACAATTGCTGAACTGTGCACAAGGGCCATCCCTGAACGCTTTGGCTTTGATCCGGTCAAGGAGGTTCAGATTCTGACCCCAATGCACAAGGGCGTGGTAGGCACAATTAATCTCAATCAAGTGCTGCAAAAGGTATTAAACCCAAACCCTGTCACGATTAATGCTGTAAATAGTTCTTTTAAACCCGGCGATAAGGTAATGCACCTGAAAAACAACTATCAGAAAGAAGTCTTTAATGGAGATATAGGTACTGTAATATCCATTGACAGTAAAAAAGAGGAACTTTCAGTTGACTTTTATGGACGGGCGGTAAGTTATGATTTTACGGAAACGGGTGAATTATCTCTTGCCTATGCCATATCGGTACACAAGTCACAGGGTTCGGAATATCCCGCTGTAATTATACCTCTAATGACACAGCATTATGCTCTGCTTCAGAGGAATCTTTTATACACTGCTATTACAAGAGGAGAAAAGCTGGTAATCTTGATCGGCATGAAAAAAGCGCTGGACATCGCCCTGAAAAACGACAGACCCCGTCAGCGTCTTTCCATGCTGGCAGACAGGCTGTCAACGGGGAAATGTTAAAGGGATTCGTAACTACTCAGGTGGATAGGCTGAAGGCTGAAGACTGTTAGGAAAAAGCGCATTTTGAAGCCATGTTTGGTGCAAGAATCAGATGTTTCCGCCAAAGTACGGCAATCGTACTCTTCTGACCCCCTTCAGCCTT
>JAIVWD010000088.1:0-10866 GCA_049190315.1 Deltaproteobacteria bacterium
CTTCAGCCTATCTACCTATGTAGTTACACAACTATCTATATAATTTTATTATAATTTATTTATAATATAAATTGCAATGAAATAGATCACATGATGGATATGAAATTCATTACAATATAAATTATGCTAAGACCTGTATATATCAGTCAGAAGCCACTCCCATGCCGGCATAATATTTAATGAATGGTTGTTATGCTTTTCCCGGCGCTTTTCATCCCAGGTTAAAATCAGACCGGTTTTAAGCCCCAGCTCCTTGATTCCGGCAAGCAGGGCTTTTTTTTCACGGTTAAAGGTGTCAACATTGGACAGATCATAGCAGACTTGAATCAGCTCCCTGTTCCCCTTTCTTTTTACCAGAAAATCAACCTCAAATCCTTTTTTGGTTTTATAATAACAAACAGAATATCCTTTTCTTTTTAATGCCAGAAAAACCAGATTTTCCAGAACGCGACCCTTGTTTTCCACAAATTTTAAGGTAAGAAAATTATGTATTCCCTGATCAATCAGATAAAATTTTTTGGGATTTACCTGGCGTTTTCTTACAGACTCGGAATAGATTTCAACAAAAAAACCGAAAAAGGTATCTTCAATATAACCGGCAAAAGCGCTTAATGTTGCCCTGGAAAGCTTAAAACCTCGTGATTTGAAATCATTTTCAATTTTATTGAAGCTTACCAGCGATGAGATATTCATCATCAAAGCATTTAACCACAGCCTCAATAACTCCGTGTTTTTGATTTTATAACGATCCACAAGATCTTTGTAAAAAACAGTATTAAAATAGTCTTGAAAAATTTTGTTTTTGGCTGCTTTTTCTTTTATAAAAGCGATTTCCGGGTAACCTCCGGAAAAGAAATAGTCGTCAAAGAGGCGCCTGATCCGGTGCCTCATGGTTCCATACAACATATTTTTATCAAAGATTATCCTTTGCGCCGCAAGAAATTCCACAAAAGAAAAAGGAAATATTTCATAAGTGATAGTACGGCCTCTTAATGCAGTAGCGATTTCGCGGCCGAGCATTCTGGAATTGGAGCCTGTAAGAAAAGTTTTGTATCCCTGATCATTGATTCTTCTGACAAACTTTTCCCAGCCGCTGATATTTTGAATCTCATCAAGAAAGATATAGGGCCTGTTTTTATCTTGATACAGTTCAAAATAGGCATCCAGTACGCCTTGAAGATCTTCCGGAACCATTGGCAGGAGCCGCTCATCTTCAAAATTTATGTAGATAATATCGGTTATATCAACGCCTTTGGCAGTTAACTTCTTCATAATCTGAAACAAAAAATATGTTTTGCCCGCCCGCCGCGGGCCGATGATGGTTATGATTTTGTTTACCGGAGATTCAAGGATTGAAAAGTCGATTTCCTGATGCCGTTCGATCATATCAGGAAGCGGTGTGTCGTGGAATTCTTTGATGATGATTTTGAAATTTTCTTTTAACATGATAAACTATCCTGCGCCGTCATGTTGAAAAGAGATTTAGAATGGATACTATAAAACAAAACTATATGGTTTTGTTTTATGATAAGAACAACTATTTGTCAAACAAATTTTCTCTCAGAGCAATATCAGGGTCCAAATTAGCTGAATTTTACCCTCCACACAGGAAACGCCATCCTGATACGACACGGTCGAATATTTGCTTTCTGTTGAAAAATTATTTCGCAGACCTTGTTTTAACTTCAGCCTTATTCTCATAAAACTCAGAGGCATAGCCGCTCTTGCCGGTTGATTTTCCGGTTAGCGTTATTCCTCTTGTTTTTGCACCGATGTCCTTTGCCTTTGTCTTGACAAAATAGACTCCTCCCTGAGAGTGAAGGTCAATCTTGCCCAGCGGTGATGTGCTTGCATATACGGTTATATTTTCCTTGCCGAATGGAGGGGTTATCTCCAGATCAAACCTGTCGTTTCCTGATGGTATTTCATAGATAGTCCCGCCCTGAAAATAATTTTCATTTCTGTATGGGTTGGGCAGGACCTGAACCATTTCCCCGGCAGCATCCTTGTATATGACACAGGCATAGAAAGGTTTGTTCCCTTTTATGTAAATTTTCATTCTATCGCCGCTTTTATATTCCTTCTTGTCTGCCCAGAGCCGGACATGGAGCGGGGCAGATGGATCGTCGGCAACATCCTTTCTTTTAGAGACCTTCTCCATTGCCTTTTCATCGGGTATTACCTCGGCCTTGATTTTTACTCTGAAACAATCCCCTGACTTCGCGTCATTGTACCACTCTTTCTCGAGTTCCTTAATGATTTTCACTGTGGCATTGGCGTATGCAGATACCAGATCTTTCTCAAGCTCAAAGTCCTTGATATGCGTCTCGCTTGTCATGTAGGTCGATGCAAACTCTATTGCGTTTCTCTTTGCAGCTTCCAGCGCAGCCCGTTCCGTCTGCCTCCTTGACCTGTCCTCACCCATGCAGGCATACCCAGCGGCTTCTGTAATGGTAGATTGGGAAGCAAAGACATACGAAGACGATATAACAATTAGAAACACCAGCGCGGCTATTCTTGCCACATTCATCTTTCCTGTTTTTGATTTAATGGATAACATACAATGTTTTCTCCTTTCCAGGATTATCGAGCGAAGAGGAACCCTTTGCCAGTATAAGGGCTCGGTCAAAAATAAGAATGCCTGCCGAGGTTTTGGGATATTCATACCGTGAATAATATTAAATTAGTTGTACAATATCAACCCCTTTTCAATTGCTCTCATGGTTGTGGCTTGGGTGTGGCAGTAATATACGCACTTGACGTACACATTTAATTATACTAAAAGGTGTATAAGGAGGTGAAAATATGCGGACTAACATTATGCTTGATGATAAACTCGTTGAAAAAGGCATGAAATATACCGGAATAAAGACAAAAAAAAAGCTGATAGATATTGCTCTCAGAGAGCTTGTTCAGCGAAAGGAGAGAAAAGAAATTCTTAAATTGAAAGGAAGGCTTCACTGGGAAGGAAATTTAGATGAGATGAGGAGCATGCGGTTTGATGATATTAGTTGATACGTCTGTCTGGATAAATTTTTTCAACGGGATCAATGCATTGACTGTTGACTTACTTGAAGAACTTGTTGAAGCGGAGGAGGATGTTTGTATTTCGGAATACATTCTGACAGAAGTCCTTCAAGGTTTTAAACAAGATAGAGACTTCAAATTAGCCCTGCAAAACTTCCTTAATTTTCCGGTTTATCCCCTTAATGGTATAGATTCTTATATCAAGGCAGCTCAACTTCACCGGAAATGCCGCAAACGGGGAATAACCATCCGCAAAACCGCAGATTGCATCATTGCCCAAACAGCGATTGAGAATCAATTGCTTTTGCTCCACAACGATGTTGATTTTGATAGAATCGCTTCCTGCTGCCCGCTAAGAATCTACAAGAAATAATTATAGCTTCAATTGGACAAAACTCTTAGAGCCTTTTGCAGAACCACATGAAACCACATTACTTTCTCGTTCCCATGCTCCAGCGTGGGAATGCATAATGTGGTTGCATTGGCAGTTGATTTGTTATCAACACCACGATATACTTCTTCAAAGAGTTCTTCAAATGTAGAAATCGTTCTGTTACGTTTTACTGCTTCAGCAATCATACGTTTTGCATCGTTGGTCTTGTGACCAAGCTGAGAAACCAGCACATTCAGCATCTGTTTTGAAATGTCTTCCACAATCTCTGTTTCTTCGGGCCCGTCCCCGGCAATTAAAACGAATTTATCCATCTTTCCTTTAAGTGAGGCAATAATTTTCTGGGCTGTTCTTGTTCCAATGCCTTTTAATTGTTTAAGTTTAGCTGCATCTTTTGATTCAATGGCGCTTGCTATTTCACGGACGGGGATATTAAGCGCTTTGACCGCCTTAAGGGGGCCTATAGCTTCAACAGAAATAAAATGCTGAAAGAATTCTTTTTCGATTTCCAGATTAAAGCCGATTAAAACAGGTTTTGGCTGTCGTTCAGTCTGATGATAGTAGATATAAAGAGATATTTCTTCTCCCGCTGTCTTTGTTTTAAGAGTATCCATTACGATTGCAGGCAGCAGGATTTCATATCCTATCTGATTGGCAAGGATAATTATCCGCTCTTCTTCTTTTTTTAATAGTTTTCCTTCAATATAACTTATCACAGCAACTCCGTTTTGCTCCAGAAAACGCAGGGTCTATATTACTCAAGTTTCGCACCCCCTCTATGCAACAAAAGCTTTAAAGGGCAGGTTCATAGGAATTAGTGGGTGCGAAACTTGAGTATATTATTTATCCTTTGATAGGATTTGCTCAATACATTTTTTGTAACGAAACAAGCCTATAAGTGCCAGGCTCAAGGCATCGGATGCATGGTAAGGTCTAATAGGAGTTGTTAAGCCAACTAAGTGTCTTACAGATTTTTCAAGCTGCATTTTACTTGCATTTCCGTTTCCAGTCAAAATCTGCTTTGTTTCACGAACTGAAACCTCAATTGAAGGCACGTCAGCCCGGCATCCGGCAAGGAGAACAATGCCTGAAACCTTTCCCAGTATAATCCCGGATTTTGGATATTTTTCCAGAGAAAAAACATCTTCTACAACCATTAGATCCGGTTTTTCATCCTTTAAAATCAGGATAAGCTTAGAAAAGATTTGGTCAAGACGGGTCGGCAAAGAAATATTTTTTGAAGTATTAATGCTGCCATATGAAAAGCCATCAACTTTAGACTCCATTCCTCTAACGATGCCAATGCCGGTTGCAGCCAGGCCTGGATCTATACCGATAACCTTTATCATAAATATTATAAGTGCCTAAAGTGAGCTAAAGTATATTAAAGTGCCTAAAGTTGAGGAATACGCCTTCGGCGCTGCCGATTTTAATTTTTTTACCATACAACTTTGCTCACTTTATTTCCGGCTGAAGGTATAATCAAGCTCTGAAAATCTATAGTTTCTCTAATTTCTTTGTCGCTATCTTAGCTTCATTGGACTTAGAATATTTTTTGACAAGTTCTTTCAATATAAGACGAGCATTTGCTTTGTCTCCAAGATTAAGGAATGCAAGTCCCTGCTTTAGAAGAGAAGCCGGCACTTTATTCCCTTTTGGATATTTTTCTATAACCTTCTGATATTCAAGTATGGCTTTTTCATACCATTTTTCACTGTAGTAAATTTCACCTATCCAGAACTGAGCATTATCCGCATGTGCCGACTTTGGAAATTTATTTATTAAATTTTTAAAACCCTTGCGGGCGGTTTCAAAGTCTCCTGCATCAAATGCCTGTTTAGACACCGTGTATAATTCATTTTCTGAAAGCTCTTGCCTGGATTGGGGTTTTGGTTTTATTTTCAGATCATTTTCGTCTGATTCAAAATTGAGGTACTGCTCTAAGCGCGTTATGCGTTTTTTATTTAACCCGGCAGCTTTTTCTATTCTTTTCAACCGGTTTTCGGTTATTTTATCTGAATCGGACAGTTTTTGTTTTAATAAGTAATCAGTTTCGTCAATGCTTCCGCTTATGCGCTGCATTTCAGCTTTTAGCTGATCGTGCATTGCATGCAGTTCGGCAGATTGATTTCTAAGTGCCTGTTCCTTTTCTTCCAGCCTGGATTTTAGCTCTTTATTATATTTTTTTGACTTTGCATCGCGATGCTCAAGCAAAGATATGCGATTTTCAAGCGTAACAACGTCATCATACATTGCGCAGCCATATAACGTATTAAAAAAAAATATTAATGAAAATAAAACCGAATATTTCATTACAGAAACAAAGCCCTTTTCAAAAGATGGTAAAAAACAGTGCCTAAAGTATGTTAAAGTGAGCTAAAGTGCCTAAAGTTAAGGAATTCTGCCATTTTATATAGATTCCTTCAGTCGTCAATGCTTAAAGGAGGGCTCTGGAATATCAACTTTGGGAAACTTCCACAAATAAAAATACCCATTTTTATAGAAAGATCATAGAACGGGTCGATGGATCTCCTTTACGCCGGGCAGGCTATTTTCAGGGAAGTCCCTATCAATTAGCACGCCGAAGGCGTACCACAACTTTAGGCATTTTAGGCACTTTAATATACTTTAGGCACTTCAAACATAACTATCAACTACTCTAAGACAAAGTGGGCACGCCTGTTTTTTGACCATGCATCTTCATTTTGCCGGGGATCAGCAGGACGTTCCTCGCCATAGCTGATCGTTGTTAAACGTGATTCTGCAATGCCCAGATCTTTCAGGAAGTTCTTTGCGCTTTGGGCACGCCTGTCGCCAAGGGCAAGGTTGTACTCGTTTGTCCCGCGTTCATCACAATGGCCCTCGATAATAACTGATTCACCGGAATTATTTCTCAGCCATTCGGCTTTTCCTTTTAAAATTTTCTGAGTTACAGGTTTAAGATCAGACCTGTCAAAATCAAAGTAAATATCTTCATTCATGAATAAGTTTCTCGCTGCAGTTATCTTACGCATTGCAGCTTCCTCTTTACGACGCTTTTCATCTAAAGCGCTTTGTCTTGCAATCTCTTCCTGCTTTGCTTTTTCAGCAGCCAGTTTTGCCGCTTCGTCTTCCTGAGTTTGAGCAAGGTCAACCTCAACTGTCTTCTTTGCACAGGAAGTGACAATCATCAGTCCAGGAATTACTAATAAAAGAGATAGCCATATCCACAACTTTTTTTTCATTTTTTCCTCCTTTTGAATAAATTATTTTTTAGTTATCGATAACTCTTGGTGACCATTCAGGATCTGTCTGCTCACCGGGCAAGGCAAGCAGGCACCTCTGGTCAGTTCCATAAGCAGTCATAACATAGATTCTGCAAGGCCCTTCACGAGTTGAACTAAATGCAATGAGACTTCCATCCGGCGACCATGTGGGGGACTCATTGTTTCCTGCGTCGTGTGTTAATTGTAATGCAGGGCTTTCTCCATCAACATCTATTGTGTAAATATTGATCTGCCCGTTTCCCATGCCTGAGTATGCTATTTTATCACCCATGGGAGACCAGTTCGGGCATGTATTGTATCTTCCTTGAAACGTCAACCTCTTTACCTGCCCGGAATCTAAATCCATTATATAAATCTGGGGAGAACCAGACCTGTTTGAGACAAATGCCATTTTGTCGCCATCCGGAGAAAACGTTGGAGATACATCAATCCCCCAGTTATTTGTTAATTTCTTAATAATTTTTCCTGTTCCGGTCAACAGATAAATTTCCGAGTTACCTGAAAACGAAAGAGTCGCAGCCAGAGAAAATTTGCCCGGCACCCATGCAGGTGTAATATTTATTCCCTTTTTGGCTACTATGGCGCCATGTTTATCTTTTAGATGTTTTATATAAAGATCAGGTTTTCCCTTTGAGTAAGACGTATAAGCTATCCATTTTGCATCTGATGACCATGCAGGAGAAAGCGCTATGGATTTATTATAGGTCAATTGTTCAGGATTATGTCCGTCAAATTCACATAAGTATATATTCTTGTTCCCGGAATTTTTGGATACAAAAGCTATTTTACTGCCAAAAATTCCTTTGCTGCCGGTAAGTTTATATATAACCTCCCCACAAAAACGATGTATCATTTTACGCTGGTTATTCACAACACCTTTATATCTCTTGCCGACGATCAATAAACCTTTAAATGTGTCATAAAGCCTGAGTTCCATTTCAATTATATTATCTTTTAAAAAAAGACTGCCTGTAATAAGAAGTTCAGCACCTATTCCGGTCCAGTTCTTGAAATTGATATTTGAAACAATTATGTCCGATTTTTCAGGATCTACAAGATAGGCATCTCTGTCAATTATTTTGAAGTAACCAGTAAAGTCCAATGATTTTGAGAGCAGATTTGAGACTTCTTGTGATAAGAACTTTTCTCCCCCACTACCGGAAATAGACTTGAACACAGGGACAGCAATCGGAATTTTTCTTATAAAAGGGTTGTTAATATCAATATAATCATATTCTGTTCGGCAATGAGCCGGCTCAGTCAAAAAAAATACTGTTGCTATCAAAAATATAAAAAATATTGTGGTATAATTTTTTTTTAACATACAACTCTAACTTTATTCAATCATGCCCTTTTTTCAACCCTGAAGGGGTAAATATCAGTCCAAGGTTATAATAAGGTTTAAAATATTCTTTAGGCAGTTCAGGAAGCGGGTCTGATTTCTTAACAGCTTTAAAGGCGGATTCGTCAAAATAACTGTTGCCTGACTTTTTTTCAAACCATATATCCTTTATCTCGCCGTTTTGCATGATTTTAATAACCACTACCGCAATCAAATCGGTATCGCCGCCGGCAAGCTGCTCGGAAAAAGCCCAGTTTTTTTCAATATGATAAGGAATTTCCGCTTTATATATATCTATTGGCTTCAGAGACAGGTAGCCTGTAGTCAAAGCCCCACCAGGTATATTACCGCCCTGTCCGGTCAGGCCTTCCCCTTTTGCCCCAATATCCCTTGCTTCCCTTGATCCAACTTTAGTTTTTAAACGGTTGATTGCCTCTATAACCGGATTAGGTCTTGAATCTTCAACCTGTTTTTCGATCCTTGTTATAGCGCTTTTGACAACCTTTGATGGCTTGAATGTCTTTTTTTTGAGCGATTCTTTTATTTCCCTGCCCTTTTTTGGGGCAACAGATACGGTTTTTGACGGGATTTTGGCAACCTGAGCTTTTTTGGGCTGAGTTGACTGTATTTTAGATTTAAGCTCAATTTGCCCGGCCGGTCCCGATGCTGATCCCTGAGCAGGAAGTGTAACCATGCTGACATTAATGACGGACTGTAAGAACTTTTTATTATATGGAGTATGGATTGGAAAGTAAATCAAGATTGCAAAAAAAATCGCATGGCATACCAGAGAAACCGCAAAAGGCAAAAATAATGTCAGTGGGTCATTCCCTGTACCGCGAAATAAATAAGAAGGAGCAAACATACTTTCTTTCATCAGCAAATTAGGTTTATTGTAACTACTCAGGTGTTTAGACCGAAGGCTATAGGCTGAAGGAAACAGATGATTCCTGAGTATTATTCTCTATGTTTAGGACAAAATTTCCGACCGCTTTAAGAAAATATTGGTTTCTGGGAGTCTTTTCCCTAAAAGTCTTCAGCCTTCAGCCTAACCAACCTGAGTAGTTACGGTTTATTTTTCTTTATTGGACTTTATTGGTTCTGTCACCATACCAAGTTTTTCAATGCCGGCTCCTTTTATCTCCGACATAACACGCACCACCACTCCATATGATATATTTTTATCAGCTTTTAAATAAACCTCCTGGCCAACGCGTCCATCAAGGATTTTTATAAGTTTTTCCTGCAAAAAATCAAGTTTCACCTGATAATCGTTTATGTATAATAAATTGTTCTTATCTATAGTTATTATAAGCGGGTCTTGTTTTGCGGAAAGCGGTTCAGATGTTGCTTCAGGCAGAGAGACATTGACGCCTTCTATCATCATTGGAGCGGTGACCATAAAAATAATCAGGAGAACCAGCATAACATCAACAAATGGAGTTACATTTATATCAGACATGAAGCTGTTATTATTTCCACCAAATGCCATTTTTTGTATCCTTTATGTAATAGTTCACCACGGATTTTCACTGAATTATCAATAGATCCACTTTCAATCGAGTTGTTTTGAAATAATTGATCAATTGAGCTTCGTTCCGATTCGTTATCTTTTTTATGGCCTTATTTTCTACCAAGAGATCGGCTCGGAATCTACGTTCAAATTTAATATTCTTATAGTAACTTACTCATTGTTTGCAATTTTCAGTGAAACTCCGTGTCGTTCCGTGGTGAATTTTTATTCCTTTAGGTAAAAATATCACGTTCTATGATATTCAAGAAGTCAGCAGAAAAGCTTTGCAATTCAGTTTCAAGGGTTCTTATTTTTTGCATAAAATAGTTAAATGCTATTACCGCCGGTATTGCAGCAGCCAAACCGGCTGCAGTTGCAATAAGCGCCTCGGAAATTCCAGGAGCAACAACAGCAAGGCTGGCTGAACCACTGAGCCCGATACCATGAAACGAATTCATTATTCCCCACACGGTCCCGAACAGACCGATAAAAGGCGCTGTATTACCTGTTGTGGCAAGAAAAGGAACCATTTGAGTCATTTGGGCAATTTCTGTGTTAATCGACCGCCGTAGCGCCCTTTTTATATTATCTGTTCCTGTAAACTTAGTGCCCAGGGATGAATGGGGGGCTGTTTCAGAGGACTGTGATGATTTTATTGAAACGCCGGATTTGGTCAATTTTTTAAGTTCCAGGTATCCTATACGAAAAACTCTGGCTATTGGGCTGCCATGAAACTGTTTTGCTTTTGCAAAAGCTTCTGACAGATCCCTGCTTTTCCAGAAAAAATCTATAAAGTAAGCTGATTCTTTATATGCCTTTCTGATATAGAGGTATTTAATTAGAATAATAGACCATGAGGCTATGGAAAAAATCAGCAGAAGAGCCATAACAAACTGAACCATAAGACAGGCATTGCTTATCATATGGATTAAATTCATTTGAAGCATAAAAACCCCGTCTATTATATGTTTTTTGTAACTACTCAGGTGGATAGACTGAAGGCTGAAGTCCGAAGGCTGAGTAGTTCCGTTTTTAGAAATACGAGTTGTTAATTATCTTAAGAGTCCAAAGTTCTGTCATTCCTGCGAAGGCAGGAATCCATAACCCATTGATTTTGCTGGATTCCCGCCTTCGCGGGAATGACGGTTCGGTCAATAGGATATTTCTTTTAAAATTCATGTGGTTAGAAAGAACTATGGACTCTTAAGATAGTTTAAAAAATAAAAAATATATGAACTTAGCTTTGGTGTCAAGAAAATTGCCTTGAAGAAAACCTTTTGGTCATTTTACATAAATCTTAAAAGGTGATAGTTAAAAAAATTGGTAA
>JAIVWD010000089.1:0-10846 GCA_049190315.1 Deltaproteobacteria bacterium
GCAAGCATTGTATTTGATATAATGAAACCTGTATATCCGGAACTTTCAAAAGCTGATGCTTTTATCACAAATGTAATTAAAAACGAAGAAATCAGATTTTCAGATACTTTAGATAATGGCCTTAAACTTCTCAATGATACGCTTTCAGATATAAAAGCAAAAGGTCAAAAAGAAATCCCCGGACAATTAATATTCAAACTGTATGACACCTACGGGTTCCCCCTTGATATAGTCAGAGACGTGGTCAGAGATAAAAATATCAGCCTTGATATACAGGGATTTAATAACGCCATGGAAGGCCAACGCGCCAAATCCAGATCTATCGCAGCCTTTTCAGAAGTCAGTGATGCCTATAAGAAACTATCGGCTGAAGGAATAAAACCCGAGTTTGTTGGTTATGACAAACTATTCTGTAATGCAAAGGTCCTTGTTATCGTGGAAGACGGCAATGAAGTTCAAAAAGCTTCAAGCGGAAAAGAAATAGAAGTTATAACCGATTTTACACCTTTCTATGCTGAATCAGGAGGCCAGGTAGGTGATAAAGGCAAAATAACAGGCCCGAATCTTGAAATGGATGTTTCTTACACAATTAAAGACCCAACCGGTCTGATAATACACAAAGGAAAAATCATTTCAGGAAATATTAAAAAGGAAGATAATGTCATCTTAACTGTTGACAAAAATGAACGTGATGCAATTACCTGCAACCATACTGCAACTCATATACTGCATTCTGTTCTGCGCCAGATTCTTGGTGACCATGTAAAACAGGCGGGTTCGCTTGTGGCTCCGGACAGGCTCCGATTTGATTTTACTCATTTTTCTCTGGTTGATACGGACGCACTTGATAAAATTGAAACACTCGTGAACAAAAGAATACAGGAGAATCTGCCTGTTCGACTTGAGGAAATGGATGCGGAAAATGCCTTAAAATCCGGCGCAACAGCACTTTTCGAGGAGAAATATGGCGACAGAGTCAGAGTTATTTCTCTTGCCGATTTCAGCAAAGAGCTTTGCGGAGGAACACATACTAAAAGAACAGGAGACATTGGTCTTTTCAAGATAATCGGGGAATCGAGCGTGGCATCCGGAGTCAGAAGAATTGAGGCATTAACAGGCGATGCCGCGTTGACATATACACAGAAAGCCTCAAATACACTTCGTAATACAGCCCGCCTGGTCAAAGAAAAGCCCGAGACTTTAACGCAAAGAGTTGAAAAAATCCTGGCTGACTATAAGTATCTTGAAAAAGAAGTTGAAAGATTAAAGACACAGATGGCTTCCAGATCGACAGACAGAATTGAAGATGATATTAAATCAATAAACAATATTAAAGTGATTGCAAAAAAGGTTTCAGTTGATAATCCTGCTGCGTTGAGAGACCTGGCCGATAAGTTCAAGGAAAAAATAAAGTCAGGCATAGTTGTCCTTGGCTGCAATACAGGGCCAAAAGTGCTGCTGATTACCATAGTTACAAAAGATCTTGTTGATCGCTTCCACGCAGGAAATATTGTCAAACAGATAGCAGCAATAGTAGGCGGAGGCGGAGGCGGAAGACCGGATATGGCCCAGGCCGGTGGGACAAAGCCGGAACTGCTTGATAAGGCGATGGATAAAGTTTTTGAACTAGTAGAGAATACTTAAACCTAAAATGAGTTACCAATTTAACATAACCCCCTCTTCACTCTTTCTTTATGTGAGTAAATAGTAAACAACAGCGAATATTATTGTATATTATTGAGTTGTTTGCTATACATTTTGTTGTGTTGCATATTCTGTTTGACCTCTGAAAAAATGGCGCCTTTCACAAAGGAGGTATATGTTAATGATTTCGACCCTTGAAAAAGTTAAACGCCTGGAACAATATCTTGCTGTTGATAGTTCGGCGATTGATCCTGTGCTGCAAATGGCTATTGATAAACTTCTTGCCCGTGAAACAGCGCGTATGAGCGAATTGAAAAAACGTCTGGCTGCTCAACTTAAAGAGTTTGAAGAACATTATGAGTTGAAGTCAGCAGATTTTTACACGCGTTATGAAAAAGGCGAAATGGGTGATTCAATGGATTTTATCGAGTGGTCGGCTACTGTAGAAATGCTGGCAAACGCTGAAAAACAGATGACATTGCTGGGAGCCGCATCTGGCTGATGAATCCAATTATCAGAAAACATTTTGACGTTTTAGAGGCCAGGCTTATCGAAAGTCCGGTCATCGTTTCCTACCAAATGTTGAGGCGAGAAATAGCTGCTGCTGAAGGCAAATTACGGGTCAAAGCGATATTATGCGATGGTGGCAGCATCGAATTGTTTGAGTATGTAGCCGAGTCGGGCGGGCATATCCGTTTGTTGAAATACAGCTTTCACTGGCAAGATGCACAGGGAAGATTGAGACAACGTTGGGATAATGCACCGCATTATCCTGACTTACCCAATGCTCCACATCATGTTCACGGCGAAAACAACTCAGTACAAGAAGTTATGCAAGTCCATGATGTGTTTTTTGTTATCAGAAAAATAGAGAAAGCATTGCAAAAAAGAACCAAAAGTGGCGAAAAAAACCGGGTGTAATAATCTCATGATCCTGAGCTAATTTCAAAACGTTTTGGTAAATACTACTTCAGCGAGCAAAACTGAGCAATGTTCTTTGAAAATTGACCTGAATATGCCCTGGCAGTGAAGCAAGTGAGTATATGCTCATAACATGCTGTTTTTGTGCATACTTATCCTGTTGTGTTTTGAGTTAAACACATAGTCGCAACCTTATTCGACTGCCAAGCGCCTTTAGGCAAGCAGACGAAATAGTTGGGTGGCGGTAATGACAATGATGCCAAACATCAGATGAGTCATTACCTTCGCAGGTCCTTTCACCCTGACGTTACGCCCACCATGGTTATCCTTCAGGTATGAATTGATCCTTTCAACACTGCTTCTTTGGCCAAAACGCTTGTGGGTGGCCGGGTCCATATAAATCTTTTCACCTCGACGGGGGTTATTGTCAATGATCGCCTTGTGACCCAGGTCTTCACTGAAACTGTGGATTTGCGGTGCATCATAAGCCGAATCCATCAGGTCGTAAAGGTTCGTGAGACGCTCCGCGCTCATCTGAGCTAACGGAATGGATGCCTGAGAATCGTGCAACGACGCTGATGTCAAAATGGCACTGACGGGAATATCTCCGTCGATGCAGTCCACATGTAGTTTGTAGCCAGTCCAGCTTTCTTTATACCCCTTGCTGTTCTTTTTCGTTCCGACATTGCATTGACTCGGTAGATCGAGCAGGTTCTCCTCCAACGTTCTTGCCGGTTGCAGATCCAATCTTTTCGGAGGCTTGGGCGTAACTGTCTCTCCTTTGCGTGGCCGTCCCGGCTTTCTTTTGGGCTGCTTTACAGACAGCTTCTTTTTCACCGGCTTTTCGCGAGCTTCTATGGCTGTGGAATCTCTGCTGATATGACCGGCAATTTTGTCGCCGCAATTTTGTTTTACCATTGACTCATGCACTGTCTGCGTGAGGTTGCCATTGGCAAATTCAAAAAATGCACGGGAAAAAGTAGCACTGGAAGGAACATTCCAGCTATATTCCCAGCCACATAGTCGCCTCAAGTTTTTACAGCCGCGAAGGCATTCAATCAATATATCGGTTGTCTCAAAATTATAAACCGCTTTAGCAACAAAGGCCTTAGCAATGTTTATGCGGTCTTTACGCTTACGTCCCTTTCCATGCCAGCGGTATTGTGTCATGTGTTCTTCCAGATCCATCAAACTGACCACCTGGATAAACTGCTGCTCTTTTTTCGTGAGCGGCTCAAGAGTTTCTTCTAACCATGGAAAAAGTGAGTTTTGTATGCTATGCCAGACATGGAAGAGAGTGCTCATTAAGTTACCTCCTTTTTTGTTTCTCGACAGTCCAAAGTTTTCATATTTAAAAATTTAGTAGCATTGGAAAAAATCGTTAGACAAAATTAATATTAGTTTATATAGCTCTCCTTATTATTCTCATTTTCATCCAAGAAAAAAAATAAGGGGGTTAGAATGCTTAAATATTTTTATAACGCGTTGTATTCTTTTCGTCGTGTTTTTTCACACCACAGTACCTGGTTGGTGTTTTGTATGGTTATTATCGGTTTTATCGGTACCTCTGAAATGGTTGGCGTAACCTCTTTTTGTCGTTTTTTTGGGTTAGGTGAGAGCGGCTATAAAACCTTTCTCCATTTTTTTTCGTTATAGCAAATGGTCACTTGAATCGCTAATTTGTCAATGGACAACTTTTGTTCTGGCGCAACATGAAACCGTGATAGTACAAGGACGCGCAGTACTATCCGGAGACCACACTTACGTTCCCAAAGATGGTCGTATGATGCCTGGTGTTGTTACCATACATCAGAATTCAGAAACCCAATCAAAGCCTTCATACTTTCGCGGCCATCAGTGGGGGGCAATTATTTTGTTGATTGGATCAATTGCAGCGCCATTTGGCCTGCCATTAGCCTTGAATATCCATCAAGGCTTAATCCATATCGGCAAAGAAGATAAAAATGAAACCCTGCAAACCAGAATTATTCATATGGCGATGGACTTTGCTTTAAGGCACAATTTGCCATCTGTTCTCACCCTTGATGCCTATTTCCCATGCGCTTCGGTCTTTAATCTGGTTTATTCGATCTGGTCGATCGAACTCCAGCAGCCTTTGGTAACATTAATTATCAGGGCCAAAAATAATTGCGTGGCTTACCATGAAGCCCAAAAACCACAAGGCAAAAAAGGACGTGGGCGATCGCTAATTTACGGCAAAAAAGTTAAATTGACAGATTTTTTTGATCAACCGCACCTGTTTTCACAAGCGCCGTGTTGTGTTTACAGTAAAATGGAAAAGGTTTCATTTATGACCATCAATTTACTATGGAAACCTACTGGCCGTCTTATCCGTTTTGTTCTTGCCATTACCAGCCGCGGCCCCATTGTTTTGATGTGCAGTGATTTGAACCAGGAACCGTTAATCGCCATTCAATTATATTGTGCGCGTACACGGATCGAAATTATGTTTGACATGCTTAAAAACTTGATCTGTGCTTTCAGTTATCATTTTTGGTCAAAACTAATGCCGCGTCATTCACGTAGACCTGAATCGAATAAAAATCTTAAGCGGCCGTCTGAAAATGCACTGGCTAAGGTGAATCTTTGTTGGGAAGCCTATGAACGTTTTGTTATGCTGGCCGCCATTGCTTTGGGGTTACTGCAACTGATTGCAGTGAAATATCCAAACGATATTTGGAATCACTTTGATACCTATTTGCGTACTTGTTCCAGACAACTTCCTTCAGAGAGAACAGTCAAGTATGTAATGGCGCGACTGTTGATCAGGAATTTATTCATTTCCGCACCAGTAGCGATAATGCGAGAAATTCGGCAACGTTACTTTACAAGAAAATCACCTGATATAGATGATTTTCCTGATAGTAGTATCACGTAAGGCTTTACAGTAAAGTAAAATTTTAGTTTTTCAGTAAACAGCTTGGAGAGGTGTATCCATTACTCCTCAAAACTTTGGACTGTCGAGTTCTCAATTATAAGGTTTTTAAAGACGCTGACATAGGAGACACTTGCATCTTTGTCTTCAACAATAATAAATCGAAAAATAATATTATAAGATATTCAATCTTAAAAAAGGAAACCGAATTTAACGACATATTTCTTAATGAAAGAGGACAAAACGATTTTTTAACTAATCCTCGTTATGAAATTTATTTATCAGCGAATAAAAAATTGTTTTCCAAGATAGAAAATATTTCTATCTCTTTGGGCGAATTGGCTAATTGCATAATGGGAATAAAACCTTATCAAAAGGGCAAGGGTAAGCCTAAACAAATAGAACAAACGGTAAAAAACAGGATTTATGATAGCAATACTAAACAAGACGAGTTCTATAAAAATTATCTAATTGGAAAAGATATAGACAGATATGTGATATATCCTTTGGAACGAAGATATATAAAATATGGTGAATGGCTTGCTGAACCAAGATTTACAGCCCCGTTTGAAAAAAATAAAATTATTTTAAGGCAAACTTCAGATAGAATTAGAGCCGTCATTGACCAAGAAAAGCATTATAACTTAAACAATATTTATAATATCGAATTAAAAAATACAAGTTACCATTATAACTACATTCTTGGCATAATTAATTCAAAGCTGATGGTTTACATATATCAAAAAATTGTTCCAGAAAAAGGTAAACTATTTGCTGAAATTGGCTACCAACTTAAAGCGGGACACTTTCCATAGCTCAATCATTTAGAAGTTTTTTTAAAAGATCGTAAACAACGCTCAAGAAAACTAAAGACAAAACAAGCTAAAGATGCTTTAGTACTCTTCTACCAAACCTACTATTCAAAATAGTGGAAGGAGAAGAGGAGATTTTAGAATTGAGAGAGCGTTGTCGTAAAATATTTTCAATATTATCATGTCCGGTTAAATATTCTGTAAGAAAAATAAGCAAACTTGCGGAGATTCCTAAAAGTAGCGTCCATAGGCATGCAAAAGCTATTGAAAGAAGAAATCTTTATCCTGAATCTTTTTTTTGGGAAATCTCTGAAGGCCAACAATTTCTGAGCAGACTTATTTTTGCCACAATATTCGTGTTTGGCATAATGTGCGGAGTGGGAGCCGGCAGGATTTCTTTTTTTTTAAGTTGCTTCGTTTGACCATGCATGTTGGTGTCTCGCCTACATCAGTTAGAAATTTACGGAGTCGAATGGAAGAAATAATTATAGAATATCAAAAAGTTCGGCACTGGTTCAGTTCAATAGGTGATAAAAACATTTTAAATTAAGATAGTTATATAAATTGGATGCTGAAAAGTTTTTCGGAAGTAAGTCCGCTGTCTATCATCCCTAAACTGACTGCAGGCACTTCCTTCGTCGTAAAGTGAGCTCTGACGAAATTATGGATAACCCAATAGACGTTCAGAATACGTTGAAGGCCGGTTTCTGATTTGGCATATGTGTTCGTCTTTCTCCTATATGGGGAACATTTCCTGCGCATTGCGCTATTATTGGCTTCAACGTGGTTGGCGTGTGTTTCCTCATCTGAAATATTGTTTGAGGTTTCAGGGTGTTGTGGACATGTCGTTTGGTACCTTGGCTTCTTGCGTCCTCTCTTATGCGCTTGCGACCCTTTGTTTTTCACCCTGACGGTGACGCCCTCTTTCAAGATTTTTCGGGGTCGACCAGGTTTACCTGTCCGCAAAAGCTCATGGCATATTTCAAAGAGAATTTTTCCATATCGTCGTTCGCCATCTGTCAGCAGAGTTATGTCTTCCGTTTGGTCGACAAGTTCTGCCAGCGTTTTGATTGCTTTTTCGAAAAGGGATCGGTCCTTTTTACCGCAACTCAGCTCCCAAATGAATCGACTGGCTCTATCCATGAGGACAATAGTCCATCCGGAAGATTCTTCAGCCGGAACATTTTTATTAACTTTCGTATAAAATTCATCGCCTTCGATAACCAATTGGATAAATGTATGAGCCATTGAATAGATGAATAGCGTGCGATACAAATCAGAAAATTTTTGTTCCCAGGAAAGGAGGGTGTTCTTAGCAATGCCAAAAACCCTGCAAGCAGCATTCAAAGACATCCCTTCAGTTCGGGATTTTAAGACTTTCCAGATCGTACTGACAGACGTCCTGATACCTTGCAGGTAGGTGTTCTTTGTTTCTGAAAACGAAAGCCCGCAGTCTCGACAAAGAAGCATTTGCCTACAGCCGTTTAAAAGCGTATCGTATTCATAATCCAATCGGAAATTTTCAGACGAGCAATTGGGGCATTTACAGGTAAACAAAAACATAATCTACTCCTTTTAGTAATAGTTGGGGTAGATTATTTTAGATTTTTCATTTCAATCTGTCTATAAAAATCTTTGGGTGTCTTTTTAAGTGGTTAAAACACCTATTCAACTGAACCAGTGCCAACATATCCGCATAGGGGAAAAAGTAACCACCTCAAGACAGCTATTTTTGGCTTCTTTTTTGTTGGCAAAAAACTTTAATCCAAGCTATAAATAGTTGATTATAAATGAATAATTTATTTTTTTGAAATTCAGTTATCCTCTATGCGTAATCTGCAAAACGTGTCATTTAGATCATTTTTCTTAAAAAAACCAAAAATACCTTGAAATTCAGCAAGATTTGGATTACTATTTCTACTATATACTTAGTGGGTAAATTCATCCAAATCGAATACTTTTTGGGGTATACAGATATCATGGTTTTAACGGATTCAACATGGAACTACTTTGCACAAATTCCATTCCGAGTTAGATCTGCTCTGGCCAATTCTCAGTCCTCCGTGCCGTTTGAATATGAAGATGAGCCGTTTTTCAAATCCTATGATGCGCTTTGTCGTGTCTGGGTTAATCGCAAAACCCAACGGGCAGTTGCTGATTCTCACAACGTAAGCAGGCAGACATTAAAGGAGTGGGAGACCTCATTTATTGATTATGGGGCTGTGGGGCTCCTGCCGGAACTTTCCTTTGTCAATATTGATTATAGGCTTGAGCAGCTCATTGTTCTGATCAAATCATCTCGTCCCCACGAACGGTCCAGCCATGCATTGCGCCTTGCACAAGCCCTTGAGATGCCTGGAGCCGATCTGGAACAGATTCGTCTGGTACAACGATGCTATGGATACGGACAACGCATGAATAAGAAAGATATCACGTATTTTAAAGGTCTTCAGCATATCCTCAATTCAGTGGCAAAACAAAAGACCAGAAAGACAAACATGCATGATGCAAAACAAAGGGCAAAGACCTTCCTCAACTTTAACCGAGATCATCTTCAACAAAGGGTGGAGTTAATGAAGACCCTTTTTCAATGCCCGAAGAAACGACAAGTCAGACCTGTTCTTACCAACTTCGGCATCTCTCCAAATCGTTTTTATGTGCTAAAAAATCGGTATATGATTTACGGTATCTGGGGTCTTGTGGATCTTGTACAGCAGGGACGAACAGGAGAAAAAATTTCCCCGGAACTTGAGCTTCAGATCATTGAGCAGCGATTGATGGATACATCCCTGTCGACCAATAGAATGATCAAAAAATTAAATCTGAAGTGCTCAAAGGCTAATGTTCAGAAAGTGTATAAACGCTGGGGATTATCCCGGTTTAAAAAACCGGTTCTTATTCGAGGTGTTCTCTCCAGTCCAATTCCAGATAGAATCCGTTACAAAGAGTCCGCCATGAAGCAATCAATGAAATCACGAATGCCGGATCTGATTGCCAAGGCAAGACTCAAGGTAAACCTGTCGTTTTCCCGTTTTATCAAGACTCTATTTCACAGAAAGGTCGTAATCAGCAATCCCGGAGCCATTATTGCTGCGCCTTTCCTGGATCAGATGGGCGTTGTGGAAGCGTTGCACACCTATGGTCCAAGCAGTTTTAAGCCTGTCGATATCACAAACAACATCATTGTGAATGTCCTGCGCATTATTGCAGGCTTCCCCACTATCCATGACTATACCATGAATTCGGATCGCTCCGTGGCTATTGCCGCAGGCTTGTCGTTGAACCCGACCAAGAGCCGTTTCTATGACTCTTTTGATACGCTGCGGTTTGAGCATCTGCAGGCGTTGCGCAATGATGCATCCTGTAGGGCCAGGGAACTCAACCTCATTGAAGGCAAACACATCGCCATTGATTATCATTGCGATCCATGTGACAGCAGATTCCCGAGAGATAAGGCATTGTCAAAATCTCCGGATAAAAAAGGCGATCTGGTATATGCTCACCGTCCTCAGATTATATGGGATAGCATGACCAACACCATCATCAATATCGCCTATTGTGAAGGCAGGTCTCGTGCCCCCTCTGCACTGTATAGATTCTGCGAAGACAACCTTTTTAAAATCATTGACACCGATGTCATTGAAGAAATTTATGCCGATTCCGAATATACCGGTGAAAAACAACTTGTTTATCTCATGGTCCGTTCTGAGTCCGATATCACCATGTGCTTGAAACAGAACCCAAAGATCAAGAAATGGAAGGAAGAAACCATCAAACATGAGGAGTGGCAGGACTATGAAAAAGACTATCGAATTACAAGTCGTGATTTCATCCTGCCAGAAACCGGCAAGGAGTTTCGGTTCATAGTGAAACAAAACAAAGAAACCATGGAAACGCGCTGCTTTGGCAGCACCCACACCGACTACAGCCCTGTGAAAATTCTGAACTCCTATCACATCCGGTGGCCGGTTGAAACAGGCATCAAGGATCTGATAGAAAACTACTTCCTGAACAGACCCACCGGAACGTCGCCTGAAAAGGTGGAAGCCCATTATTATTGCGTAATGCTTGCCAGGATGACTATTGATTATTTTCGATCTATCCTGTGCTGCCGTGAATGGCAAAGCCCTGAAGACTGGAAATGTGTTCTGTCCACCATCAGAACAAGCATGTTCAGCAATCAGAATTGTGAATTGAGTCGTCATGACTCAGGGGATTTACTATTGACCTTTTTGGATGGAGATCGTTATGGTATAAAAACCGAGCTTGCGAAACGAATGGAGCAGAGAAAAAAAGCCGGATTAAACAAAGTATCATGGTGGGGCGATATCGGTGTTCGAATTGAAATCAAAGATCAGTATAAGGTCTGAAAGTGGTCCTGAAACGACCCTATCTTTCTGGTGTCGGTACCACCCTGGAAAAGTCTGATATCAACAGCATTATCAGTGCTTCCATTAAAGAGCGCCAGATAGCGAAAGCACACATGGCGTTAGATCAATTCAAGGCTTTCATAATCTGAATAACTCACAGCGAAATACCAGCACATGAATAACCCAAATTGCCAAAATCAAGA
>JAIVWD010000090.1:0-10839 GCA_049190315.1 Deltaproteobacteria bacterium
TCTAAACTAAGTTGAGCAATTTTTTGCGAAGAAATGGAAAGGGGGTCTACGTTTGACTCTTATTTATTTTTAACAAGAGTCAAACGTAGACCTGACTTTCTTGGCGGCGCGATGAGAAGCGGTTGATAGTGGTCATATCGTCTACAGGTGTTGGAGCCATCCTTTGCGCTCAAGGATGTTCCAGGAGAGCCTGATATGCTTTTCCTGAAACATGCGCTTGCGGTTGTTCCATCTATAGGTTTTACTGACCGCCTGGTCGGCTGTTGTGGCGCCTTCGTGGGTTGCGACCCAGTGAACAGTGGAGAGAAGTTCCATACCGAAAGGTGTTTCAAAGCCGGAAATGAGATCGACAACCCTTTGAAAATGGTTCCGGGTGGAAGGATGATCTTCAAGAAAACTCTCCGCTTGTGGAAGAATCTCGGGAAGCAGGTTGATCTCCCGTTCAGGATTGTCCTCCGCATCGCCATATCCGCTAATGAAATGCCCTTCCATAAGGGTCAACACATGGCGCAAGTTCTGGGCATACGGTCCATAGAGGCCCTTGTTGTACTGAAGTTTCAATCCCTCTCCCGCCTCCTGCATAAAATACATCAATTTGTGGATCTCCAGAAGCGTCACATAAGGATCCATGACCGCCGCAAGATAACGGCGCATCAAAACGAGCAGCGCGGCCCGCCCGACAGTCAAGCCCGGCGTCTTCTTGGAATGGACCATTTTTTTTGCAGGAGGCGCCCCTTTAGGTTCATAGAGGAGAACCTGCACATCAGTCAGGTCCTGAAAGGCCTCTTCGATTCTGTCCCGGACATCCTCCCAGCGCAAGCCGCCAAGGCCACAACCAAGAGGGGGAATGGCAATGGAATGGATGTTTCTTTTGCGCACCTCTGCAACCAGTGTCTGTAGTCCGGCCTCGATGTCCTCCATCCGGCTCTTGCCTTTCCAGTGGCGTTTGGTTGGAAAGTTGATCACATAACGCGGGTTGTGGAGGAGGTTAAGATCATAGATGAACATCTTGCCCGGCTGCAGTTCCTTCTTGTCGCATACCGCCTTATAGCGCTTGAAATTTTCGGGGAAAAGCTTCTTGAACTGGAGGGCAATCCCCCGACCCATGACCCCGACACAGTTCACGGTGTTCACCAGCGCCTCGGCATTTGCGCATAATATGTCACCTTGTGTTAATTTAATCATGAGTGCCTCCTTATATAGTTAATAATACCATGTTCTTTCGATAGTCACGACTGGTTTATGCTGAGCATTCTGGAGAATGGAGTTGACTTCATTAAGTCTCTCCTCATTTAGGACGCCAATTTTTTCAACCAGATGCCAAGGGCTGGTATCGTGGATCAAGAACTCCGCCTGCTTGCCTTCTTTGACCAGCGGAGCACGAAAATCAGTTTCATTGACCGCATCCCAGTCTATTTCGCCCAACTGATTGCGGTTATTATAGAAATCAGTATAGTAACTACCGGCATTTCGGTCAGAGAAAGCCCAGCGTACCCCGTGTTGATCTGCCCAGCATATAGTCGACTCCATATCTATCTGCATATGAATGATAGGGCGTTGCCCCCCATGATAGAGCATATCAATGTGATTGTTTTTGTGAATGATAAAGAGCATGATAGATCGGGGACAGAAATAGAACGGCACATAGTCGCCAACTTTGGTGCCTGGGTGACACTGCACGTCAATCTCGAACAACCGCCTACGTTTAATTTCGGTCATGCCGATGGAGGTCTGGCCACCACCCTGCTTAACACGCCGCCCATCGGCTTCGATGCAACCAGCAGCCACAATGGAGGCGAGATTGTTGACATGGGTGATATGGTAGATTTTCGGCTGGGCCGGTGGTGTTGTCATGCAATCCTCACTTATCCCAATCGCTGTCTTTTGTCCATGACTGATAGAACTTAATCCTTTCCTCTCTCTCCTGTTTATCCTGTTGGTAGTTTTCAAAATCTTTATGAATCCGCTCTGAATATTTTTTGATATGTTTTTTAAGTAATGATGAATTCATAATTTCACCTTTGTTCTTCACTCTCCAGCAGATTCTGTCAAGAATGAAGACCCTTCTGGTACTTCTAATAATTGGCGCAACATTATAGAGCAAGGGCCTGACAAACGGGTTGGAGGAACCCCGAGCAAAGGAACATTTGTCATCTCTTTTAATCTGCCTTTAAGTTTGCCGTCTTTGGCTAAAGTAAGTTTATATTCCCGGTCTTTAGGCGAACGTAAAGCATTCCAAGCATTTTTCTGAAATGCAACGGCAATACCATTCGGCGTTAAGAACTTTTTGGCGCATTCAATGACTCTACGACTTTCTTCCTTTTCAAGCCTCCTCATCGCTTTGGCGCCTATTAGTTTTTGAACCCCGGCTATTCCTGACCATGGACCGCTTGGAGCACTTGGTATAGATATAAAAACACAGAGTCCGATCCGAAAAGTAGATTTATAATTAAGATTCAATAACTGATTTTTCCGGTGTTTGTTTAATGCTGAAACAGATAGTTTTTTATCATATGGAAGATCGAGAATTCCTGCCGGCTGTAGAATGTGTTTCCAGAAACGATGCTCTTTTTTATCTCCTTCAAACGAAAAAAACATCCCCTCTTTTACTGAATGGCTGGCGGGGTTTCCCAGGACAAGCAAAAGTGGTGGTCTATTATCAAGTTTCATGGGAATAAGTTGTTCAGAATGATAAATTAAATAGTCACCTTCGCGTTTAAATATGTCTCTGTTACAGGAATCAGATTCAACAAAGGCATTCCACTTTTTTTCAAATCTCTCTCTTTCTCGTTTTTTTGTGGCAGGAAACAATTGTTTAAGATCGATTTTGCATTGGAGCTTTACCTGATCTATTTGTCGATATGAAAATATGACACCTGACATATTGGCAGCCTTTATACATCTATTTGTCGGGTTATTTACTTATTTATTAAGGCTTCAATGGCTTGATTACGAATTCCTCATCCGAAAAAGCAACCGTGTGTATCAGCATCGATTTCTGCTACCAGCTCCTCAAGACTTCGGGACGAATCAAGTGGGCCATACTTGTGCCATTTCATATCCGCCCTTTGCCAGAAAAGCCTCCAGTGGTTTTTGCTTCTGATGAATTTGAGTTTGGCAAAGGGCGCCCAAGTTTCTTCAGATGGATTATTCCATCGAGGCCTGACTTCAAATATGATTACGTCCTGATTTTGAATCCTATATTCACATCGCAATTTATCTCTGATATGCTCAGGCGATCTTTTCTGACAAAACGTCCCGACCAGCTTTTTTATCTTGTGGATCTCTATTTCGGTAAACGCCATTTTCTCTTCCCTTGGTTCATAACGTTGTTATCATTTCATAAGGCACATAACGCCGGTATCCGTAAATGCCTTTACAGCCATATCATCGAACATATTGCGCTCACATGTGTTAGCAGCTATGAGTCCAAATTTGTCATATGTCTTCTGATTTTTTATCTTTATTCTTAAACTTCTATGCCCCCTTGAATCTTGACTAATTAACAACAAGGGTCAAACGTAGACCCCATTTACCGAATTCACTCCAAATGGTAGCAGCTACTCGTACAAGAGCTGTGCTCAAGCTGCTTCGGCTGTGGCTTTAGCCCTATCTTCCCGGGACATTACTGCCAAATTCTCAACGTCCTTGACCTCCAAACCCAGCCCTTCGGCCACACGACGTCCATAGTCCTGATCTGCCTTATAGAATAATGCCGTCTGGCGCATCTGGATTCGTTTCTGAGCACCACTCAGGTGACTTACAATATTGCCTACAAGATGATCGCGAGCCTCATCGGTCATGACATCGCGGTACAGGTTGCCAGGCTGTACGAAATCGTCGTTGGGGTGTGTATAAGCATGACGGGCCGCTTGGCCGGATACCTCAAAGGGTGGCTCCAGAGAATTTGAATCTGGCTCGGGACCTCCAAAACTGTTGGGCCAGTAATTCGGAGCCCCACCACCGTTATCGTCAAAACGCATGAAACCATCGCGTTGGTAGTTGTTCTCAGGGGCGGCTTTAGGCGTGTTTACCGGCAAAAGGTGATAGTTAGGTCCCAGACGGTGGAGGTGCGTATCATGGTATGAGAAAAGGCGCGCCTGCAGCATCTTATCGGGTGAAGCGGCGATGCCTGGTACCAAATTTCCGGGGCAAAAAGCAGCTTGCTCAACCTCAGCGAAGTAGTTTTTGGGGTTACGGTTGAGAACTAAGCGGCCTACTTCGATCGGCGGAAAGTCGCTGTGTGGCCAGACTTTTGTAATATCAAAGATGTCAAATCGATAGTCCTTGGCTTGCTCGGGAGTCATAATCTGCATTTGGAGCGTCCAGCTTGGGTAATCACCCCTCTCGATGGCATCATACAAATCGCGGGTGGCATGATTAGGATCCTCTCCTGATATGCGAGTCGCCTCTTCTCGTGTAAGGTTCTTTATGCCTTGGTCAGTTTTGAAATGGTACTGCACCCAGAAGTACTCGCCCTTGTCATTGTACCATTTGAATGTATGACTGCTGTAACCGTTCATATGACGGAAATTGGCAGGCGTGCCCCGGTCGGAGAACAGAATAGTGACTTGGTGGATTGATTCTGGAGTGAGTGAAAGGAAGTCCCAGAACATGTTCGGGTCTGGGCAATTGGTGGCTGGATGCCTCTTCTGAGTATGGATGAAATCGGGGAACTTGAGAGGATCCCGGATAAAGAAAACCGGGGTGTTATTCCCGACCATGTCGTAATTCCCCTCCTCGGTGTAGAACTTAACTGCAAAGCCGCGGGGGTCGCGCGCAGCATCAGCCGAGCCTTTTTCAGCGCCCACAGTGGAAAATCGGACAAAAACCTCGGTCTGCTTACCCACTTCAGAGAGGAATTTGGCCTTGGTATATTTAGTCACATCAGCGGTGACTTCAAAATAGCCACCTGCTCCCGCTCCTTTGGCGTGTACAACGCGCTCAGGGATGCGTTCACGGTCGAAATGAGAAAGCTTTTCGAGAAGATGAACGTCTTGCATAAGGACTGGCCCTCGGTTACCAGCAGTCATGGTGTTCTGGTCGTCGCCAACCGGTATTCCAAATGCGGTAGTTAGCTTTTTTGAATCACTCATTTTTGAATCCTCCTTTTTTGGTTAAGAAAAATAGGGGTCAGGCCTACGTTTGACTCTTGTTACAGTTAAATAAAATACTTACTCATGATACTTTAATTAGCTGATCCCAATTTGTTGTATATGAAGGTGAGCGCCTTTTAAATACCGTTTTCCATCTTTGATTAGTGGTTAAACCTGTTGCTGCGTATTTTAAAGTATCTGAGCCCATCTTTTTATTTACGTTATCCAGAGTCTGCATGAGCTTTTTTGAACGCTTGAAATCTGTGTAATTAAAAAGATCTGCCTGGATTTGGTTTTCAGGGTTTAAATGCTTGAACAGGACACCTGCCTTTTTGTACAAGTATCCTTTTCTGTAAATCCCTTTAAGACCTTCATGTGCATAATGGATAAGCTCCGAAGTGTCGCTGGTTGCAACAGAAAGCTTTATGGTTTTAATATTGACATAATAATTTTCCTTCTTGAAACGGTTGGTCATAAGAAAAACCATCAACACTCCTGCAACAGAGTGTTCTTTTCTCAATTTCTCAGCTCCAATAGACGCATAAGCAGCAACAGCCTCTTTCAGGTCATCCAGGGACTCTATTGAATTTTTGAATGTCCTGGATACAGTTATTCCTTTCTTTGGAGACGGGAATTGCTCCAAAGCATAACAGGGAATGCCTCTCAGTTCTTTAAGCAGCCGGATTCCTGTAATACCCATTCTTTTCTTTATAAACTTGTCATCAGCATCACGAAGTTGCAGGGCATTATGGATGCCGTACTTTTTCAGAAAACTGGAATAACTGCGTCCTATACCCCAGACATCTCCAACGTCTGTTATCTCAAGCGCTCTGTTTAGATAAGGGGAAGCGGTTAAGTTCAAAACACCCTCTGCCTTTACAGATTTTTTAGCGATCTTGTTTGCGATTTTGGCAAGGGTTTTGGTTTCGGCAATGCCGATAGAAACAGGAATACCTATCCATTGTTTTATTGTAGAGCGTATTTTGTGCCCATAATCAGTCAAATCGTATTGTTTAAATTGAGACAGATCCAGGAATGCTTCATCAATGGAATAAATTTCAATATCAGGGGTAAATCTGGAAAGGGTGTTCATTATTCTTTGTGACATGTCCCCATAAAGAGCATAGTTAGATGAAAAGACCTGAACCTTATGGGTTTTAATTAAGCTGCTGATTTGAAATACAGGGACACCCATTTTGATGCCAAGAGTCTTGGCTTCGTTTGACCTGGCAACAACACAGCCGTCATTATTGGAAAGCACTACAACAGGCTTTCCGGCAAGCTTTGGATTAAAAACCCGCTCACAGGAGACATAAAAATTATTGCAATCTACAATGGCAAAGGCAGGAGGCATAAGTCATTACCTGACAACTATTAAACATAGGTTAAAGAGGATGGATTACGTTTGTTACCACACCCCAGATCTCGAAATTCGTTTCTTCGTCTATCTGCATGGGCTTGTAGTTTTTATTTTCAGGCATCAAAAAAATTTTGCCTTTTATCATACGGATTCTTTTTACTGTCAGATCCCCGTTAACTACAGCTATTACGACCTTTTTGTCGGCAGGTTCGATGGCGCGATCTACGATCAGGATATCTCCGGGATGTATTCCGGTATCGAGCATGGAATCACCTGCGACCCTCACAAAAAATGTTGCGGCAGGATGCTTAATAAGGTGTTTGTTCAGGTCAAGCTCGCCTTCAATATAATCTTCCACAGGGGATGGGAAACCTGCTTCAACCGGAATCATGAACAAAGGACGTTTGCATTCGGTTGTCCGGTCAGGATAATATATGGCATCTATATTTGCAGGCATATTGTCACTTCTAAAAAAAACGAGGTTAGTTTCGAAAGTTTACAATAGCGCATTTTCGGATAAAACTATAGTAAAAATATTGTTTTTCTCTGACACGCCGGCAGGCTTTTCGATTGCAGTACTTTTGGTTTCTTACGCGAGGATTATTGCAGAAGAATAATATCTGAGAAGGAAGTATATCCAAAACTCGCAACATAATGACCCCAATGATTGCGCCCTGTATTATCCTCTTGTCAAATGTCTGTATTTGATCCGATGGGGCTGTTCAGCGGCCTTTCCAAGCCTCTTTTTTCTGTCCGCTTCATAATCTGAATAATTGCCTTCAAACCACATGACAGTACTGTCTCCCTCAAAAGCAAGAATATGGGTGGCGATGCGATCGAGAAACCAGCGATCATGAGTGATAATAACCGCGCAGCCTCCAAAATGTTCCAACGCTTCTTCAAGGGCACGCATTGTATTCACATCAAGATCATTTGTAGGTTCGTCTAAAAGCAACACATTGGCGCCCTCTTTGAGCATACACGCAAGATGGACTCTATTACGCTCGCCGCCTGAAATCATGTTTACTTTTTTCTGCTGGTCTGATCCCGAGAAATTAAAACGGGCAACATAGGCCCTTGAGTTAACTTCTATTTTCCCAAGCCAAACCATATCCATACCCCCGGAAATCACTTCCCATATTGTCTTGTCGGGTTTAAGAATATCGCGTTCCTGATCAACGCAAGCGAGTTTAACAGTGTCCCCGATGTTAATGATCCCGGAATCAGGTTTTTCCAAACCGGTTATAATTTTAAAGAGTGTTGTTTTGCCTGCGCCGTTAGGACCGACAACGCCGACAATACCTCCCGCAGGTAAAGCAAATGTCATTCCCTCAAAGAGAAGACGATCGCCATATGCTTTGCTCAGATTTTCTGCTTGAATAACTACCTTTCCAAGGCGTGGTCCTGGTGGAATATATATTTCAAGATCTTTGGCCCCTTTTTCATAATTCTGGCTTAAGAGAGTTTCATAAGCATTAATGCGTGCCTTTCCCTTTGCCTGGCGGCCTTTTGGTGACATGTTGATCCATTCCAATTCCCGCTGCAAGGTCTTCTGCCGGTTTGATTCTGATTTTTCTTCCTGCTTAAGCTGTAATTGTTTTTGTTCAAGCCATGAAGAATAGTTGCCTTTCCACGGGATGCCGTGTCCTCGATCGAGCTCTAAAATCCAACCCGCTACATTATCCAAAAAATAACGATCATGCGTGACGGCAATCACCGTACCTTTATACTGCTGAAGATGATGTTCGAGCCAGGCGACAGTTTCGGCATCCAGATGATTTGTCGGTTCATCCAATAGCAGGATATCCGGCTTCTGCAATAAAAGTCTGCATAGTGCCACACGTCTTTTTTCACCACCGGAAATAACATTAATTGGAGTATCTCCCGGAGGGCAGCGTAGCGCATCCATTGCCATTTCTAAACGCGCGTCAATATCCCAGGCATCAAGATGATCGATTTTTTCCTGCAATTCGCCATGGCGCTCAATAAGTTGATTCATTTCATCGTCAGACATGGGCTCAGCAAATTTTTCACTGATTTTATTGTATTCCTCAACAAGACCTACAACCTCCAGCAGGCCTTCTTCAACTACAGCTTTTACGGTTTTATCCGAATCAAGCAAAGGTTCCTGCTCAAGAAACCCTAAGGTGTATCCCGGGGAAAGTACGGCTTTTCCGTCATATTCCTGATCAACACCTGCCATAATACGTAAAAGAGAACTTTTCCCTGAGGCATTTAATCCTAAGACGCCAATTTTGGCACCAAGAAAATAGGAAAGGGATATGTCTTTTAGCACAGGTTTGTTCTGGTATGCCTTGCTGACTCTCATCATTGTATAAATAATTTTTTCCGGTTCGTTACTCATTGGAACTCTCTTTCAATTTGTAGTCAGATGGTTTTCAACGAAAGTGGATAGCCTCAGCACATTTAACGCAAAGATCGGATTCGGGCATAATCATCAATCTTGCAAATGGGATCGGCTCTTCACACTCACAGCACAAGCCAAAATCAGGACTATCGATCATCGTCAACGCACGTTCCATTTTTGATAAAGTCTGTTTTGAATTGTTCAGGGCGGCTTCATTGATGCTTTTGCTGTTTATCGCTTCCATACGGGAGAGCCGCCCAATGGCATTATCCGGTTTCCAAAATCATTCTCCACTCAAGGCATACTCGCCGTCTAACTACGAAAATGTCAATATTTCACGGACATTTTCCATTTTGTCCCTGGCGATTCAAGTCGTTGTCGGTTCTTTTGATGTTATGGGAGAAGCATCATCTTTATTGAATGAAGGGAGTATTAAGTCCAAACTCGACCTTAAAATCTGTTGCCATCACAATTGGCCTCACAGTTCTTTTATCTTTTATTAAATCAACAATACCATATTTAGCCATTGTGTTTAATGTTCGTGACAGATTGCTCCGTTTCCGTCCGGTTGCTATTTCCAACTCTTTTAAAGATGTTGGTTTTTGTTCTTTTATAATTTTTAAAAGTTCCTGATTTTCGTTGCTTAATACTTGCGCCATTGATTGCAAAGATTCAAACCATATTTTCGGTTCCTTCTTTTTGGCTGTATATTCTCCTTTAGCAATCGCAATCGTTCTTTTTTTATAATCCTTTTTGGGCATGATTCCGATTTTTAGTATTTGTTTTGCCATAGTATCACCTTTATTTTAAAATTTCTTCTACTGCTTTCCAGAAATCTTCTATCAACTGACTCGCAGATTCAAATTCATAAGCATAGACTTTGTCTGTTTTATGTTTATGATCCCAGGTTATTTTCTGTGCGCCGTATTTCTTTCTCTTGGGTTTGAGAGCATGCGCATTGTCAAATCCCAAAACACGGGTATTGTTTCGATCGTGTAAAGTTAACGAATACTTGATTCCATGAGGAATTTGAGGTGTCGGTGTAACTCTAAAGGCCTCAAATTTCGTCCAATAACCATTTTCTAAAAGAAATATTTCACCATTTAAATCTAATAGCGTCTCTAAAGATAAATCTTTTTTCGTATACTTGTTCATTGTCATTTAATTAAATGATTATCATCAGATGATAACATCTGTCAATAAATATTATTAAGTAAAAAGATAATGATGTTTTTTTAAATTCGTTGCCATAAAGATCTATATAAACAATCATTATATTTTTACCGCAGTCTATTTGTTTACATCAGATTTTTTAAGCCTCGAAACTCTTTGCCGAAGGGGGGAGGTCAATTTTAGGTTGCAATTTCTACCCTTTTCTTCAGGGTAGTCTATTCTGAGTGGACGTGCCATCAGTTCTTTTGCCGTTTCATGGGATATTGTACCCGCATGTTCCAGTATTTTCCGGTCATTCAGGCTTAGAAAGCCATTTAGTTTCTTAATCCAATCATTCATGCGCATTGGAATCCGTCGCATTGCCTGGCCCTCGGCAAAGATAAGATATTGCTCAACAAGATTGTTCAATGCTCCTAACTCATTTTCATCAAGATACTTTTTTGCAATTGTTACATCCTGCTTCCGTACTTTTTCCCCACGCCAGTTGGTTAATCCCATGTTCGGTTTGGTCGAATGCGCCCGGTCATGGATTATTTCTGCCGCAGTTTTACCGGTTATAGCCCAGTGGAGTTTATTCTGCACGGTTTTAAAGAAGCTTATGCTTATTTCAATTGTGGGATCATAATCTATGCTGGTGGCATAGATGTCGGTTTTTTGATAGATGAGAATTTGAGAATTGTTCTTTTCGGGAAAATTGCTATCCACTGTAAGCCTCTCCATAAAACGACTGATTCGATTCCTTGTCTTCCTTGTTTTCATCAAAATTTCTGATAGATTGACACCTAAGTTGAGCGATTTTTTGCGAAAAAATAAGGGGTCAAATAAGGGGTCAAGTCTACTTT
>JAIVWD010000091.1:0-10756 GCA_049190315.1 Deltaproteobacteria bacterium
TTGTGAATTAAACGTTCCCTTAGTCACAATTCAAGCTTTGACACCGATTCTTTTCTTGCCATAAACTTCCTTCAGATAGAAGGGCTTCGCTTGGTATAACCGGTTTGAAAAAGTGCCAGCTTTTTCAAATCCGAGTTCATGCCATTGGTTATGTTTTTCAGTCTGCTGACCATCTTGCCTCAAATTGTTCACGCTCCATTTTAAGCCCTTGTTTTATCTTATTGGCAATATCAGCATTCATCATAGGTAGCATATTCAAGCTCTGGCTTACCGCTGCACGTATTCCAGCCAAGCATGTTTTAGTTTTTATCCAGTTTTGCGGACTAAAAACCCGATTTGATGGCTGTGGTTCATTTGCCGCAGATTCTAAAGCAAAATTTAAAGACCTACCAGCTAAGTCTACAATTTGATCAACCAAGCTGTCTTCAATCGCTCCATTCACCGCCACATTTGGATCAGGAACACTTTCCATAGGCATAGAGTTTGAAACACCAAAACATACTGAAATCGCATAAAGGTGGTGATATGGGGCATAAGCACGCATTGCGAGCAAACTCTCATTTAGGCTCAAAGGATTATCTTTGTTCCATCTTTCCCAAACTTTTTTCATCCAGATATTTAAAGCCTGTGCCTTTTCTGGGGAATAATCTTTTTTAAAAAGCTGATCAAAATACTTGTCAAAAATCTTTGTTTCGCTATAGGCGATATTTGGTCTTTGGGAGTGCCACGAAATAAGATACTTACCCAAGTTAAGCAAGTCCAATACATAGTCTTTGTCTTTAGATGCTGGAGAAACCTCACCCCGTTTGCTTACAAAATACCCGTTAGGATATTTCTGTTCATAGGATTTCTTAATATTTAAGACTCTTTTATCATTACTTCTGAGATCTCTTGGTTTTACAGCACTTTGTGAATTGGTATTTACGCTTATTTTGTCGCCTCTCTCCCGTTGGGGTATTTCATAGAAACGAAATAGAATATATGTTTCATCCAGTTGTTTAACTTTTTCGCTACAATTCAATATTGTAGTTAATGATTGACATCCATTTACAACACTTAAACCATGGAGCTTTAGCTCATTATTATTCAATGATAATTTGTTGCAAATTGCTGTAATACCATTATGATAAAAAAAGAAATCCTTATGTTGAGGCGAATATATTGTGCTTTTTATCCCTTTATTTACTCTGTTACTCAGCCCCAAACTCTGTCTGACGTTTTTTTGAAACAAAGTTCCATCTTTTATACCTGGCATTCTTATACACTCTTTTAATGGCAAAGTTGCGACTACCACCTTATTTCCAGCTATCTCAATTTCCATGGCCTTGCTATTAGACAAATCTACATCGTGATTAATAGTTGGATTATCTTTTTCAAGAGCTATATCATACCTTCTTTTTAATTCATTATTGTCAACGACTTTAATGGTCGCAAAAAAATCATTATTTTCACTTAGATCAACAAGCTGTGCTTGAAAGGTGCCTAAGTCAGCTTTCGCAGCATCAGTTAGCGCACCTGTTGTAATAAGTTCAAATTCTATTTCGTATTCATCTTCCAAGGCTCTTGCTACTTCAGATAATTTTCTTTTCAATTTAGTATTACCAACCTCTTGAAGCCTAACTAAATCTCGCAATTGTACCCATGAAGATAAAACTTCACGCAAAGGTTCAGCATCAACTGAGCCGTTACCAATAAATTTTCCCTGTAGGATAAAAATTGATTGCTGATTATCATCAATAAATATTGCATCAATTTGTTTGTCATCAGCTCCATCTGTCATATCATCCTTGGTTTCATTCATGTCTCTCAAATGGATATTACGCAGGTACCATGCAACAAATCGCTGGCCATCATTTGGAAAATTCTGCTGGTAAAATTTATCTTGTATTTCGTCAGCTATTTTTTGGTACATCATTTTTTTCTCCTATTGAGATACATGTATTGAAAACATAACCCATAATCAGCCGCGCGGCTTTTTGCGTCGGCTGAATTAGCCTGATTGGCGATTAGCTCAGCCTGCCATAGAAATCCCAGTTTACACCAAGTGGAAACTGTAGGCGATCTGTTATCTCAGTAACATCTGGATACCACTTCTTAATCTCTTTGCGGAGTTTGTCTTCGCCAAGTGCCGTACCAACATCTGCGTTAGATTCACCTTCCAAAGCTTCGCCCTGTGATCCTGCAATCATTCCTTCTCGGTTTCTTTTTTTCTCCTCATTTAGTTGATGTTTTTCTTCTTCAGTCAGATTTGCCAAGAGGATTTCAATATCATCGCCTGTTCCGTATTTTTGAATCCAGGATTGAGCGCTTTTCTTGATTGTTGGGGTGAAGACAAGCAGGAATCCTTTTCCAGTCTCGCCGTTGGAATCAAGTTGGCGGATAACGTAGGCAAGACGAAGGAAATCAAGTTCGAGCTTAGGCCCTTTCGCTCCCTTAAGGTCAAGGTGTGACTTTGCCATCCCTAAAATATGCATTTTATCTTTTCGCCAACTTTGATGTAGCGGGCCTAAAAGCCCGATTTGTTTTATCGTGTGATTTTGCCGAATAAAAAGTCTTAACCTTATAACAGAAGTTGAACTGTTAATCAAAGTATTCGGATTCTAATGGCCGGATATTAGCTATCTTTAAAAAATCCTTATCCCTGTGAAGAAGGAGGGCTCCTGCTTCAATGGCTATCTGGGCAATACAACAATCTATAGAACTGTTTATGGTTACACCTTTTCGCCTTAGTTCAAAGTATATTCTTGCTGCTTCGGCCCAGGTATTTTCTGAAGCTTCAAGATAGTACTGTGTTGAAAGATAATCATCAAGCCTCTTCCACTCGTATTCATCTTTAGCCCCCTGAAGGAGTTCCAGTTGAGTAAAGCGACTTAATAACCAAATGTCATCCTGAATTCTGTCACGGAATGATTTGACTATATCACCTTTTTTGTCTCTGAGGACTTCAATCCAGACCGAGGTGTCAATTAAAATCATCCTCTTAACTTCCTTAACTTCTTATGGTCAAAGCCCTTGTAAAATTCAATGGAACCAGCCAGTTCGCTCAAGTCCTTCCGTTTTCTCAACCGGATAAGTTCTTTCAGCGCTTCGTGAATAAGATCTTTCTTGGTTCCGGCACGACTGACCGAAAAGGCTTCTTTCAGCAAATCATCGTCTATTACAATATTAGTTCGCACTATTTACCTCCCATGTGTATTTGATACACATCATACACTTCATGCATAACCAGTCAAGATGAAAAAAAGACAATAGTACAGCCAATTTTAGACATGATAGTTTCTTTATCCTGTCAAATATTTCGACCTGTGCGGTTAGATTTGGTAGGAAATCAATCTCTGCGTACTCAGCGGCTCTGGGGTCTTCTTTAACTAAGTTGTGCGATTTAGGTGTTACAACTTGTGGGAGGGGCGCTCAGTGATGGGCGTTCCTATCCCGATAGCCCATCTTGATGTTTTGTAGAGATATTCCTAAAGGCTGCTACCGGTATAGGACGCTTTTTCGCGAAACTTTTTCGGTGCAATTTGATACGTTCAATCTCATGTAATGTATCTGCTGTTAAATAGCTATCTCTGCAATGAGGGCAACTGACGACAGGAACATTCTCGATGATAAGTAAATTAGTTTTCTTGCCATAACTTCGTGTGATATGGCGAATGTTAGCCCCTTCTTGTCCACAAATATCACAAATCATTTTTTTGCCTCATATTTTGTATACGGTGATAATCACCAATTTACCAGTTATGCTCAATTTTGCAACCACAATTGCCAAACCAATTGAAATACTTTTCCCTTCAATAAGGTATTTCCATTCTTTCGTAATTTGGTCTTTTTGCCGTTCAATGATTTTACCAGTAAGAACAACACTCTCAATATCAAAAATCGATAAGTTGTCATCTTCCATTTCTTCTTCTGCATGTAAGGTCATTATGTATTGTCGATTCCTAATAGCCTCCTGCATCCGCATTAAAATACGATCATACATGCTGTTCTCCTGACAAAATTATTTTTCATATAATTGGAGTGCTAACGTTTTAGTTGCGGTAAATACAAGCCTTCTAAACATCCCTAAATGATGGAAGCTGCAATTGCGGGTCAAAGCGCTCGTCAGCTTTTTTTGATTTTTTCTGTTTCGATTTTGGACTTATATCTAATGATTGTTCTTCGGCAGGAAATATAGACTTTAAATAGGAAAATAATTTGTCCTTAGAAACTGTATCTGATTCCGGGAAAGCTTTTTTTCGCCATGTATCAGGCAAACAGCTAAAGCAACTCCTTTTAAATCTCAGGTTATCACGTTCTAATTCTTTTAATTCAGCAAATAATAAATCATCAGCGGAAACTTGATTCAAAATAATCGGTGAATGGGTATTAATGATAATCTGGCGAAGGGGATTGTCCGCGCCAACCGGTTTTTTAGGATTGGCAGCAATATCCTGAAGAAACTCTAAAACTTTTGGAATGCGATCAGGATAAATACTGTTTTCAGGTTCTTCCAGGCAAATTAGCCCCCCTGCCCTTGTATCCAACTCCAAGGCGATCATGGCTAAGAAGCGCAATGTCCCGGCGGAAACTGAACTTGCCCGATGAACAGTACCATCATGATCAATAACTTCTAATATCAAAAGTTCTCGTTTTTCATCGCGTTCAACTCTTACTTTGTAAATATTCTCATTAAATTTTGATAAGCGTGAAGCAATTTGATCATATACCAATGCAGCTTTATTGTCGGAAACTTTATTTGAGCTATCCGGATTTGAGCTATGCAGATTTGAGCTATCTGGGGAATGTGACAGATAATACAATGTTGCAGAAAGATGAGAACCATCAGCGCCTAATCCAGGAGGAGTTGCAAACTTGTCGGGTCTCCATAATGAAGATGGCTCCAGGCGTAATACCCGCCAGGACTGCATCTCACGTTGTGCCAAAAATGCTGTAGGATTCTCGGCGCTTACTGTGGAAAGAACGGTGCGGGGAAGAACGGCAGCCTGAAAAGTCTTTGTTCGCCCTTTAACTCCATCCTGAATTAATTTAATACTACCGGGGTCTCGCTGCTTCCCTGAATTTTCGGTTGATATAAAAGGCAATGCTCTCTTGCCTTTTATTACAGACTTTCGCCATAAACCTGCTTTGTGGGGAAACTTTAAATGTTTGGAAGCATCTTGCAGATTTATACGGTCGAGTTCTTCTCGTACTAATTCAAGTGATCCGGTTGAATGCAGGCCATCATTAGCTCTGTAAGATAGAGTAACAATATAACGTAAAAATGTAATGCCGGCTTTGGCTTTTTGGCCTAAATCATCAATCCCTTGTTCCGGAATTATAATCTCTGCCTCAAAAGACATTTCTTTATCATACTTACCGCCAACACAGTGAAACAGACTGCGTATATCAGGCGTTTTTCCTTCTTCACCACATACGGAAACAGCAGCATCAATTAATGTGCTGTCAGACAAGGCGCTCAGAAATTTGATAGCATCAAATAAATTTGACTTGCCGGAGCCATTAGCTCCTGTAATGCAATTAAACGGCCCAAAATGAACATCCACATCAACAAGGTTTTTGAATCCTGATACTTTTAATCGGGTTAACATAAAATCCTCCAGGGATGTGTAATTTTCCGGCAATTGCGGGCCGAAGGCTCAAGGGAAACAGACGTGGATAGGCGGAAGCCAAGGAAGTAGTACCGGTGGTAGGGCGGGTCGTCGTCACGAATCGCAGACCGGCCCATTTAGCGTAAAATAGCCTTATCTTCGAATGCCCTGCTGCGAATTTCCTGCGCAGCCAGGTACTCCTGAAAACCAAGGTGTATGAACCCGTAGTTTTCCTGGTCCCAGCCTGTCAGCAGGCCGCTGTCGTCGCAGAGAAAATTCTCAGATGTGTCGTCCTTCCAGTTCACGGCTTTCAAAACAGGCTCAACGTGAGGCTTAAGTTCCTCGGCCGTTTCCTGGGTCTCATTCCCTCCTTAAAGATATTTATCGGAATTATCGGAGGCAGTGTTTATGCTGACAGAATATTCTGCGCTACTTCTCAACCTCCCTCTTTCTCAATCCTGATCGTAGCATTCTCTCATCAATCCCTTCACCCTCACAAACCTCTATTGCCAATTTCTCTTTTCAACGTTCCGTGAACGCTTACCTTTGTTTTATGTCCCCTATTTTTTGCTACAAATCAAGAAAGCGGCTGGCCGGGACATTGAGGATGGCGGCAAGCTTTTTGGCAGTAGCCAGGCTAATGGTTCTTTTGCCGCGCTCCATGTTGGAAATGATCTGACGGGGAATGTTGCCTAGTTTTTCGCCAAGCTGGGACTGGGTCAGGTTGTAGTTTTCCCGGTAAACTCGCATTGCGTCGCCTGGGGTAGTCCGAGTTTTTATTTCCTTATACCAGTCCGTTTCCGTTACCTCAATATATTCGTCGTCTCCTTCGTAGATTTTTAGTTTGCCGCCATACTCCCTCCTGAGCACATCAAGGACGCTGTTCGGAATGTCTCCCTGTATATTGATGTTAGTACGGGGCGTTTTCACGAGAGCCTGCATAATACACCTCTATTTCTATGGTTCTATCTTCCATGCGCCAACATGCCACCCATCTGCGGGATAGATGACAATGGTATTCTGTGGTTGAGAGCTTACTGTAGTTTGGCCAGTTATCGGACACCGGACCGTTCTCTTTCAGGTCATCAACCAAGAATCCCATTCTTTTCTGTACGTTGACAGGCATTTTCCTGATGCCCTTCTGGGCTTTCTTCTTAATGACGACCCTGTATTTCATACTTTTTAATGTAATCATTTATTGATTACAATGTCAATCTCTTTATCCATCAAAGCCATCTGCTTTCTCAGAAAATCGAAATATGAATACCTTGAGTTTCAAAAATACTTGCCTGTTCAAATAGATTTTAGGCCGTTAGGCCACACTCGTGCTCTCATAATTCATTTAGATATCGGGAATACAGGCGGCTGGCCCTCCGTTGCTGGCCAAAGGCCAAGGGCTCAAGGGCCAAGGGAAACAGACCTGGAGAGATGGTATGCATTCCCATACTGGAGCATGGGAATGAGAACACTGAATTGTGTTATCAGACATTTTACAATAGTCTTTTAATTATTCTTTTAGCGAGGCCATCTTCTATTTCAGTATGCCTTGGGATAGGTTGGCTTAGCGCCATGGCGCACAAAAAACAACCGTTTGACTTAATTTAATCAATTTTTTTCTTTTCAAATTGCTACTTCCAATAGCTGAAAAGGTTCTGCATCAGGCACCAAACCTTGATTAATATCATTATAAATTTCTATTAAATTTTCTCTTAATTCATCCACTGTTTTACCTTGACTTTCATAATCGGGATATTCTTGCATATGCCCGATAAACCATTTTTTTTCTTTTTTATAGACAATATTTAATTTCATGAATGTCTCCTTTTTATTTTAATTTTCAGCAAGACTCAGTGCCCCTCCGTGGTGAACTTTTACAAATTTTCAAATCTTCCGGCAATGCTTTAAAAGCGGAGCAAAAACTTCTTCTGCAATTTTTATGAATTCTTTATCAAATGGATCTGTTTTACTGAAACAAAGCTTGTAATAAGGATTATCCGACTCGCTCCAACTGCCTCTGTAATATTCTCCAGTCCATTTTTTTCTTGAGTAATTTAAAGCATTCTGCTGATTTTCTTTTTTTATCAATGTTCTTTTAGCATAATCAAACGATGTTTCAGGAAAAAAGTGAATCGGTTTTGATAATCCCTGCCAGTATAATGCAAGTAGATTCTCTAAAATATCTTTACTTTCTTTAACAGGATCAAATTCCCATGTTTCATCTTTACAAACAAGATGGCTCTTTTTCGGATAGTTTTGTTCAGTTGATGAGCAAAGAACAAGGTGATAGATCCAGGATTTTAAAAGATCTTTTGACTTCCTTTTTGCGTAACGGATATTAACCAGGCCAAACTCAAAAATATTATCCAGCACACCGGTTATTTTAAAATCTGAAACATTTAGGTCAACTTGAACAGGAGCAAGATTTTTTTTAAAATCATCTATTCTGTTGACAAAATCTTCTACATTAACTTCTGATTCTCTGTAGTAAAACTCCCCTACATTGCCGTAAGGAAGTCGCCCCATTGCTCTATATACTGGCAACGAATGTCTTAAATCAAATCCGGATATACAACTTTGAAAAAGTCGCTGCTCTACATGGTATTTTTCAATACCTTCTAATGTAAATGCTTCCCTGTCTTCTGAAACAGGCAATGTTTCTTCAAGAAATATTTCGAGTCGCCTTTCAAGCAGAAATTTGGCAGGATTGGTGAAAAAAAAGCATAGAGTTTCAATATCCGGATTTTTCCATTCTTCTGAGGGCTCTGAAAGCCCTGTTGAAACAAAATGTAAGGCTATTTCAGATTTAAAAGCTCTTTTGCCGGCAATAAAATTTTCCTTAGCATAACTGAACAACTGACTGTCTCTTTTAAAATACTCCGGAGAAAACGCCTGTAGCCTGTGCCTAATGATAACGTGATCAAGAATGCATTTTTCGGGAACATAAAAACCTTCCTCAATGTAGTCGAGCAATTCGCTTACAACAACAGAGGGAGGAATCTGAGTGTTGTCTTCGATGCTCTGCCCCACATAACTGATATAAAGCTTCTTTCTTGCCGAAATAAGCGCCTCAAGGAAAAGATATTTATCATCATTTCTTCTTAATCTATCTCCCGGCTTTGGGTCTTTTGCTATAATATCGAAGCTTAAAGTTTTTGAATCGCGCGGGAATGCTTCATTATTCATACCTGCAAGGCATACAACCTTAAACGGGATGCTGCGCATTGGAAGCATCGCACAAAATGTAACCCCTCCCGCAATAAAACCCGAGCCTGAATTCTCACGTTCAAAACGCGTCTCAAGATATGTTTTTATAACCTCAATACTTATATTTTTATCAAAACCTGACAGGTCCTGCTTTTTTGATATGTCATCAAGAACATGGCGTATAAGCTGTATTTCATATTCAATATCATTCTCATTCTTTGGGTCATTCCGTGGAAAAAACCTGTCAATCATGGAGTTAAAAATATCAACCCATTTGGATAATGTTTCAGGCTGGCTCAGGTCATTTATACACTTAAAGACTCTGTCCAGAAATTCAAGAAATCTTCCCAGAATTTTGACCTCATTACCTTCAATATTGTCATAGGGAAGAATTCCGCAAAACATATCTTTTTCATGACCGGGCATCGCATATCCCAACAACATCCTCTCAATGCCGGCTCTCCAGGTGTTTTCATGGAATGCAGGAAGATTTAACCTGGTCCGGCTTGCGGCATCAATTCCCCACCTGATTCTTGTATCATTTATCCAGCGTCTGATAGTCCGTATATCTGATTCAGTCATTTCGAATTTTTCTTTTATCCCTGACGATTCCAGAAGAGAAATAATCCGGTCTGCCCCCAATCTGCTGTTTTTCAGATCGAGTATTGACAGAAATGATTCAACAATTCGTCTTTCCTTTCTAATGCTGCGGTCTGCAATGCTGAAAGGAATGCGCAATGAATCATTTGCCTGAGCATCAAATACAGCATGGATAAATGGAGCATACGTCTCTATGTCCGGTGTCATTACGATAATATCTTTTGGTTTAAGATCAGGAATTTCTTCGAACATCGCGAGCAAATTATCGTGCAACACCTCAATTTCTCTCATTGGGCTGTGGCATGAATGAACCTGAATGGAGGTGTCTGTCTCAATATTAATCGAGAACTTATTTTTCTCATGTTCTCTGTCTCGTAAATATAATATATCTGACTGAACGCATGAGAGCATGTCATATTCCGCCTGGTCCTCGAAAAGTTCATACAATTCGCAGTCAAATCCACTGATAAGTTCAAAAAAATCTCTTCCCTGCTTCCCCATAGATGCAAGAAGCCTGTTTCCTGTTTCAAGATGAAGTTCATCTAATGCGGAAACTCCTGCGACGTATTTTCTCTTAATTCTATTTTTCTCTTTTTCGGAAACAATATCCGCCCAATAAACCATACAAGGGTTCAGAACAAAAAAAACAACTTGTACAATGCCTGATAATTCTACAAATACCTGTGTATGAAATGGCGGAAGGTAGGATATGCCGAATATAAATATTCTCCCGGGAAAATCAGATAAGGCAAGATCGGATATTTTATCTGATCTGTCCCTGACTTTTTGTATAAGGGCTTTTCTCAGCCAGGCCCTATGCTGATTTTCATTGCCGGATACAAGTTCACGCCACAGTTTCGCCTGCCAGTGATCTTCTTTTCCCCCTTCCCACTTGAAAATAATCTCCGGCCGGAAAACAAGATACTGGTCAAAAGTCTCTGAAATCTTTTCAGACAACTGAAAAAGTTTTTGCTTATTTTCATCATCTGTCAGATATTTTTTAATGCTTTCAAAACCTGACTTGTCCCGGCATTCCGGCAAGATATCCATAATTCTGAAAGTCATAACATCAGGATCAAATAGAGACTCATCCGGCATATCCGGCATTAGTTTTTTAAAAATCTCATTTAAGCAGGTATTTGGAAAGGGGAAAAATATATTTGCGCTGATACCATTGTGCCTGGCCAGCTCCATTGATAACCATCGCTCTATTCCCTTGCTTTGAACAACGATAATTTCACCCGAAAGTGGAGAAGATAAAGTGCCGCCAACAGGATTGCCTATTATCCTTGCTAATTGTTCGGCCAGTATTTCAAGGCGGTTGCTGGTAAAAATATTTAGTCCCGGCATAATATTTTGGT
>JAIVWD010000092.1:0-10680 GCA_049190315.1 Deltaproteobacteria bacterium
AATTGAGCGATTTTTTGCTCGACCTGCACCAATCTCTTGCGCATCAAGGACTTGCGAAAAGTCTCGACATATCCATTGGTATGCCTACGCTTTTCACAAACCTTGCTGCATCAAAATCTTGGCACATTTCTTCGCAAAAAATCGCTCAACTTAGGTTTAAGAGCTCAAGTTTCGCACCCTTGATTTCTAAGCAAAGTCAAGGCGGTACCGGAAAGAATCAGGATAGAGTTGCTCAATTTTCCAAAATCAATGCGCAAGAACTAACAGCCTTTAGCCTTCAGCCTAACCAACCTGACAAGTCATTTAAATATCCGGTTTTTCCAGTCTGTAGCGCAGTGAATCGAAGCTTATGTTGAGATATTTAGCGGCCTTTGTTTTTGAACCATTTGCCTTTTGAAGGGCTTTTGTTATCAAAAGCTTCTCTACCCTTGCCAGCTCCTCATTCAAATCTATGCCTTCTTCAGGAATGCCGGCACTTAAAGCAGTATTTTCATCTATCTCACCTGTTCCAGGCATAATGAGGTTTTCCGGTAAAATTATATTCGTTGTTTCGAGGGCAACACTTCTTTCAATGATATTTTCCAGCTCCCTTACATTTCCGGAAAAAGGGTAATCCATAAGAAGCCTGAGGGCATAAGGAGATATCTTCTTAATTTCCTTTCCAAATTCTTTCGAATACTTTTCTATAAAATATCTTGCCAGCATGGGAATGTCTTCATTTCTTTCCCTTAAAGGCGGAATCTTTACAGGAATTACGTTGAGCCTGTAATAGAGATCTTCTCTGAAACCGCTATTTTTAACTTTCTGCTCCAGATCCTGATTTGTAGCAGATATGATCCTTACATCCACCTTGATATCTTCTGTACCACCTATTCTTCTGAAGGTTTTTTCCTGAACCACCCGGAGGAGTTTGACCTGAAGAAACGGGGGCAACTCACCAATTTCGTCAAGAAAGATCGTTCCCATGTGCGCGACCTCAAAAAGGCCGGGTTTATCCGCATGGGCTCCGCTGAATGACCCCTTCATATAACCGAACAGTTCGCTTTCCAGGAGGTTTTCCGGTATGCCGCCGCAGTTTATAATGACAAATGGTTTATCTTTTCTGGAACTGTTTTCATGGATAGCCACGGCAACAAGCTCTTTACCTGTGCCGCTCTCGCCAGTAATAAGAATGTTGGCAGTAGTATCCGCCACTTTTCTAATAACTGAATAGACCTTTAACATCCCCTTGCTTTTTCCGATCATATTTCCAAAGGAAAGAGCCTCCTCTACATCCTTCACGAAAACAGCATCTTCCTCTTTGACGCCCTTCTTGTTGAGCGCGTCCTTTATCACAGCCTTGAGTTCATCAACGTCAAAATTCTTCTCAAGATAGTCGTATGCCCCCTCTTTCATTGCGGCAACTGCTGTTTCGCCGGAAGCGTAAGCTGTAATTAATATGACCAGGGTTTCCGGTGAAATCTCTTTGATTTTTTTCAAAACATCGATTCCATCGATTTTGGGCATCTTCAGATCAGTAATGGTCAGGTCGAACTTATGCTTTTTGCAGAGGCTTAACGCTTCTTTACCTCCGGAAGCAGAGGCAACCTCATATCCTTCTCTGGCAAGCAGGATCTCAAGAAATTCTCTCATACCCTGATCATCATCAACAACGAGAATCTTCGCCATTCATTACTCCTGTATTAATAAAAAGTGCCTAAAGTATATTAAAGTGCCTAAAATGCCTAAAGTTAAGGTGTTCTGGCTATTTTAAAGTTTTGTAGAAATCGAAGTGAAGATGGCCAATAGTTCACCGCATTCTTCGTGTTCTGCTTTTACCTGCTCCCATGGCGACATTTTTGCCTCTACAACTACTTCAAGCCAATATTGAGTTTCGCTTGCTTCGCTTGCACAAATGACGATTTTGTTTTTAAAATCCGCTTTGCTTCTGGAACGATTTGCCTCACGATAATTAGCGCCGATAGATGTGCCGGATTTAGCAATCTGATTCCGTATTACTTTGCCTTCAGGTGTATTCGGCAGCTTCGAAGATAAGCGAATAATTCGTACTGCGAATTCCCGCGTCCGTTTTTCAAGTACTGCGGCAAATTCTTTATTATCCACCTTTCCACCTCTAACCTAACCTCACTTTAAAAATAGCAGCGTCGAAGGCGCATTCCTTAATTTTAGGCACTTTAACATACTTTAGGCATTTTAGGCACTTCAAAAACTACGGTTTTGTCGGCAGCAGAACTATACAATCCGTTCCTTTTCCTGGTTTGCTTTTGATTCTGATTTTCCCCATGTGAGTCTCCACAATCCTGTTTACAATTGCCAGTCCAAGGCCTGTGCCATTCTTCTTTGTTGTGTAAAAAGGTTCAAATACTTTGTCTTGATTTTTTTCTTCGATTCCACAGCCGTTATCGCTTATCCGTATCTCAAGATATTCTTTTGTATCATTAAAAACCTCTCTGGTTTCTATTTTCAATTTGCCTCCTTCGGGCATTGCCTGGATGGCATTTGAAACCATGTTCCAGATCACTTGTCTTATCTCTGCTTTGTTTCCATATATACCGGCTTGATTGCACAAGTTCTTGATTACTTCGATATCTTCACGCCATCCAGGACTAAAGCGAAGAGATTCGAGGAGATCATCTATAATGACTTTAACGTTAATATCCCTCCGCTCAGACGGTTTCGGCCGCGCCAGAAGAAGGAAGTCTTTAACAAAGCCGTCAAGCCGATCCTTTCCTCTCAGAATGATCTGCATGAGCTTTCTATCTGTTTCATCCAGTCTAAGATCTTTGCTCAACATCTGAATCGGACCGCTGATTGATGCAAGAGGATTTCTTATTTCATGGGCGAGACCTGCCGCCATTACACCAACAAAGGCAAGTCTTTTGTTTCTTTCAATCTTACGTTCCATTTCTTTAATAACCGTCAAATCCTGAAAGATCAGAGTATTACCGACTTTTTTTCTATTGCTGTCAACAAGGGGGGTAACAGAACAACCCAGCATCTTTCCCGAATCTGTAACTTCAAATCTGCTCCCCTGTTTCAGTTGGTTTTTTTTATTCAGCATACTTGAAAGAACAGGGAAGACATCATCGAGCTTTTTATTTATAATTTCAAAACGCAAAAAACCGGTAATCTCTTCAGCTCCTTTGTTAAAGGATTTTATATTGCCATTAAGATCGATTGTTAATATTCCACTATCTACAGACTCGATTATGCTTTTGTGCAGCAGGTCGAGTTGATCAAATGCACTTTCCTTTTCTTCCAGGAGGTCCCTGGCCATCTTTTCCTGTTTGGCGGCAAAACTTGTCAGCAGCGCAACAATATAGAAAGATATGATGTGGATAAAAATTCTCGAAAAGATATAACCGGCTTCATAGTTGTAATCATAACCTAATAGGGATACCGGTTGAATAAGACCGTAGAATTGCAGATCAAGCAGCAGCCCGTAAAATATGCCGCCGACCGAGGCTGAAATTAACCCTCCTCTGCCTGCCAGAAAGAGCGTTGAATAGATGATAACCAAAGGATAAAGGACAGAATAGATACTCTCAATTCCGCCGGTTACATATACAAGTCCGGTTATCAATGAAACATCTGAAAGGCTTTGTATGTAGATATTCAGCCTGATGTTTTTGATGATCTTTGGAATGAAAAGGCAGGCAAAAGAAAAAAGATAGATTAATGCTATGATGAAATATACCGGCGCGAGCGCTGCCTGTAGAGATGGTTCTGTTTCTTTAATCCGGATAAAGGTTGTAATGCCTAACAGGAAGGTTGCAATTACAACCCTGAAAAATATCAACCATCGAAGTCTTTTATCCAGAGAATTATCTTTCAAATACGACCTCCATGCCTACCATGGTCAGATATCATGAAACCTTTGCAAAACGCCCCCTTTTGCCCAATTTCTGTGTCAGGCTCAAATTTTAAGCCTCGAAATACTCAATGTATTCCTGCATTTAAAATTTTCGCCTTCCTTGAACTTGAACAAAATTGAACATTTTTCAAAGGTCTCATCGTCAAATAGTTCAGGTTTTTTCTTTATCTTTTCCCATTCAACGTTCGATGTTGGACGTTCGATGTTCGATGTTCATCTTTTTTCAGTCCCTCATGGGCAAAAACAACTTAGCGCTTATGGGATCTGGGTGTGTGTTTTTTGGTTTTCAAATCCAAGCTTTTCAATGCGGTATCTTAAAGACCGCAGGCTAAGGCCAAGCAAACCTGCTGCTTTGTTCTTGTTGCCATCGCTGCAATCAAGAGCTTTTTCAATATAGGATCTCTCAATTTTTTCAAGGATGGCATCAAGAGAAACACCCCTTGAAACTTCATCAAGATCAAAACGCTTATCTTTTATTCCTTCAATCCATCTGCGTTTATGAATGGAAATGGCAAGACTTTCAGGCAGAATAATATTTGTGCTTGAGATGGCTACACTCCGTTCTATCAGGTTTTCAAGCTCGCGAATATTTCCCGGGAAGTCATATTTTTGCATTAAGTCAATGGCATATGAGGATATCTTGGTAATTTCCTTGCCGATTTCTTTTGAATATTTTTCAAGGAAATGCTGGGCAAGGGCACGAAGGTCGCTCTTTCTTTCCCGGAGCGGCGGCATCTTAATTTCTATTACATTAAGGCGATAGAACAGGTCTTCTCTGAAATTTCCGGCAATAACTTCGTCCTCGAGGCTTTTGTTGGTAGCTGAAATAATCCTTATATCCACTGATATATCCTCGTTTCCACCAACTTCTTTGAATACCCTTTCCTGAATAACTCTGAGCAGCTTAACCTGGATAGGAAGACTGAATTCGCCAATTTCATCCAGAAAAATAGTGCCTTTATCAGCAATCTTAAAAAGCCCCTTTTTATCCTGAGTTGCACCTGTAAAAGAGCCTTTCTTATGACCAAAAAGCTCACTTTCCATTAAAGTTTCAGGAATACCTCCACAGTTTATAACAACAAAGGGCCCATCACGGCGGTTGCTTTGCTCATGTATGGCACGGGCAATTAATTCCTTACCTGTCCCGCTTTCACCTGAAATAAGAATATTTGTCCTGGTTTTAGCAACCTGCCTTACCATATCATAGATATGCAGCATACGTGGGCTGTTGCCAAGTATCATGCCAAAGTGGAGATTTTTTTTCAGCTCGCTGTCGAGGATTTCTTTTTCATGTTCTATTGTTTTAATATCAAGAGAGTTTTTTATGGTTTGTTTAAGCTCTTCATTGTCAAATGGCTTGGGGACATAGTCATAAGCACCATCATTCATGGCTTCAACTGCGGTTTCCGCAGATGCATAGGCGGAAATCATAATTACCACAGTATGTTGGCTCTGTTTTTTTGCTGCCCTTAATACGTCGAGTCCACTTATATCACCCAACCTTATATCGCAAAGCAAAAGGTCAAAGTGTTTTTTATTGATCATCGAGATAGCTGTTTTCCCGTTTTCAGCGCAGGAAACCTTATAGCCTTCTCTGCTTAACAGTACTTCAAGAAATTTGCGCATGCTAAGCTCATCATCAACAACCAGTATATGTTGGGATTTGTTTGACATAGGTTCACGGTTCAAGGTTCAAGGTTCAGGGTTCAAGGTTCAGGGTCGTCGTTTCATCAAATAAGATCTTACCGCCGACCATGGTTAGGATTGCTTTGCCTTTCATATTCCAGCCATTGAAAGGAGTGTTCCGGCTGAGCGACTGGAATTTGCCGGAATCGATTTTATATGAAAGGTCTGGATCAATGATAGTAATGTCAGCAGGTCTTCCGGTTTTTATACCGATGTCGAGCCCCAGAATTTTTGCCGGATTTGTTGACATCTTTTCAACAAGGCCTGTTAATGAGATTACACCATCGTGAACAAGTTTTAATGATAAAGAAACAGAGGTTTCAAGCCCAATAATACCATTAGCCGCCTGGTCGAATTCCACCTCTTTTTCAATGTAAGAATGGGGCGCATGATCAGTCGCTATAACGTCTATAGTGCCATCTGCCAGTCCCTCCAGAATTGCTTCTCTATCCTGGCTGGAGCGCAAGGGAGGATTCATTTTCGCATTAGTATTATACCCTTTTACGGTATCTTCGGTCAGTGTAAAATAATGCGGTGCGGTTTCGGCAGTTAACTTTACTCCTCTTTTCTTTGCATTTCTTATCGCCAGTACTGATTCCTTTGTGCTGACATGGGCAATGTGGACGCAGCTTCCTGTTAGTTCGCAAAGAGCTGTATCCCGCATAATCATTATGCTTTCAGCAGCATTAGGTATTCCGGCCAGTCCCATCCTTGTTGCGACAGCACCTTCGTTAACTACTCCATTTGCAGCAAGGTCAAGGTCTTCGCAGTGAGAGATAATAGGCATACTGAATCCCTTTGCATATTCCATAGCCCTTCGCATAAGCTGACTGTTACTCACAGGGTTGCCGTCATCAGAAAGCGCTATTGCCCCTGCTTCTTTTAATTCTCCATATTCGCACAGAGATTTTCCATTTAAACCTTTACTTATTGCAGCAACCGGATAAACTCTGACCGTATCTGCAATGGCTGCTTTTTTTAATATATATTCGGTTATCTGCCCGTTGTCGTTAACAGGATTTGTGTTCGGCATTGGGCATATCGCGGTAAAACCGCCATGGGCAGCCGCCAGGCAGCCTGATTCTATTGTTTCTTTATATTCATGACCCGGCTCACGCAGATGAACGTGCATGTCGATAAGGCCTGGAGTAACTATTTTGCCGGAAGCATCAATGATTCTGACCTCCGACCCCTGACCCCCGACCCCTGCTCCCTGCTCTTTTATTTCAGCTATTTTCCCATCTTTAATGAGAATATCCACAATTCCGTCTAAGTTTCCGGGATCAATGACTCTTCCGCCTTTAATCAGCACCAGCATTTCGTGTACCTCCTGATACCAGATATAAAAGGGCCATGCGGACGGCAACGCCATTTGTTACCTGATCAAGAATTATTGAATACGGGCCATCCACAACTTCATAAGCTATTTCAACTCCCCGGTTGACAGGCCCCGGGTGCATTATCAGCACATTGCTTCGTGCGTTTTCCACCCTTTCTTTTGTAAGTCCATAGACTTTTGAGTATTCACGTTCGGTAGGGAACAAAAAGTTTTTTTGTCGTTCCTTTTGTATTCTCAGCATCATTATAACATCAGCATTGCAGATAGCCTCGTCCACATTATAACTAACTGATGCTCCAAGGGTTTCAATGCCTTTTGGAATCATGGTTGGAGGGCCGGCAATTACAACCTCGGCACCCATTTTTGTAAAGCCGATAATATTTGATCTTGCCACCCTGCTGTGTGATATATCACCAATTATTGCGATTCGCAGCCCTGAAATTCCCCCCCTCTTTTCCCTGACCGTCATCAGGTCAAGGAGCGCCTGGGTCGGGTGAGCATGCATGCCATCCCCGGCATTGATAACAGAAGATTTAACCAGACCTGCAAGCAGATGGGAAGTGCCTGCTGATGAATGCCGCAAAACAATAACATCAGGATTCATGGCCTCAAGATTTCTTGCCGTGTCCGCCAGGGTTTCCCCTTTTACAATACTGCTGGAGGCCGTAGATATTGACAGGCTGTCGGCACTTAGCCTCTTTGCGGCAATGTCAAAAGATATGCGTGTCCTTGTACTGGGCTCATAAAAGAATAAAACTATTGTTTTACCCCTTAAAGTCGGAACCTTTTTAATCGGCCTTATCGAAATTTCCTTCATTCTGTCGGCTGTATCCAGAATCAAGTTGATTTCGTCAACAGAAAGGGACTCCATGTCCAGAATATCTTTTTTTGTAAACCGCATAGTACTCCTGTTGTAACAATTTAGCCTTTTGAAAAAGAGTCTGACAGGATAACAGGATAGACAAGATTTTATTTAAAGTACACAAACAAAATGAACTCATTGTAGTTAGCCGGTAAATCATAAAATATAATCACAACATGAATAAGGTGTGTATCAAGGTATAAGGATTTAGATTTGGATTAACAGGAAAAGTTTCGATAATTTAAATCCTGAATATCTTGTAAATCCTGTCAAAAAATAATATTTAAAAGCGCTGAAATGTTACCATCTGTTTTATTCTAAAATTTTCCCGATTCTGCCCCACCTGACCCCGAAATTGTCATTATCCCACGACCAATATATTATAAAAGCTTTCCCCTTAACATCTTTCAGATTCACAAAACCCCAGAACCTGCTGTCATAGCTGTGATCTCGGTTGTCTCCCATCACAAAAATCGAATCTTCAGGTACTGTGACCGGTCCGAAATTATCTCTTGGCTGCATGGCTTTTGGAATTATATGAAGATCCGTATAAATCGCATAGTCTTGCTCAAGACGTTTTTTGTTTACATAGACTTCCTTGTTCCGGATTTCAATAACATCTCCCGGGATACCTATTGTTCTCTTAATAAAATCCTTTTTAGGCTCCTGCCGGAATTTAAAAACAACGATATCTCCTCTTTGAGGATTTTTGTATGGAATGATCGTAGTACTAGTAAACGGAAGTTTGACTCCGTAAATAAATTTGTTTACCAGGATATGATCTCCAATCTGAAGAGTGTTTTGCATTGAACCGGAAGGAATTTTAAATGCCTGAATTATAAAAGCCCTTATGAATAAGGCTAATATAATCGCCAGAGTTATTGCTTCAATGTTTTCTCTGAGGTTGCTTTTTTTAGGTTTGATTGCCTTTTTCGATGAATTTTTCTGTTTCAAATTAATTTATCCCTGTAGTTATAAATAAAAGTCTCAGTGCAATATTACTGTAAACACCTGCTGCCAGATCATCCATGACAATACCGGTACCTCCGGCAAACTTTCTTTCTATATACCTAATTGGAAAAGGTTTCAAGATATCAAAAAATCTGAATATTACAAAACCGGCAGCAACTGAAATTGTATTAAACGGCAGGCCAAGAAGTGTTAGCATAATACCTGCTATTTCATCAATTACAATACATCCCGGATCGTTTTGTTTTAATATTTTTTCAGCTCTGTTTGATATCCATATGGCAAAAAAAATAAATATTAAAATAAACAGAATAGCAACTGACAATTTGGTTTTAGATAGAAGAAAACAAAGGAGCAGCCCCACAATGGATCCAAAAGTGCCAGGTGCAAAAGGAATGTAGCCGGCAAAAAAACCGGTCGCAAGCACCATGACTGATTTATCTCTAAAATTCATGCACCGTTTCTATAAGCAGGCATGGCTTTTGTCAAGGTATTAGCTCACTATTTCAACAGCTTCTTTCGATATAGTGTCATATACGGTTTTTAACGGGATACCCTTTTCTATAGCGATTTTTTTACAAACTTCGTATTCAGGCACAAGCTGGACAGATCCGTTCGGCTTTTTTATACGTTTTATTTGGACATCACCATAAGTTGTTTTTATAGTTATATTCTCCCGGACAAGTTTAAATCTTTGAACATCATAATATCTTACACCTAATGATGTGGTTTCAGATAAAATACGATTTATTATACTTTTTTTTCTATTTTCCATGCACAGAACCTGAATCATTGTGCCCGGTCTGTTTTTTTTCATAAACACAGGAATCAAGTAAACATCCAGAGCTTCTTCTTCAAACAGGCGATCCATCAAGAAACCAAAAAATTCAGGATTCATATCATCAATACACGTTTCAACTACTGAAATCCGGTCTTTTTGATAGTCGGATATATGATTTGCCGGGGTCCCGATAATAATCCGCAAAAGATTCGGTATTGTTTTAAGGTCGCGCTTTCCTGCACCATATCCTGTTTTTTCAACTATAATATCCGGAATTTCTTCAAAGGAGTCGGCAATAGAGGCAATAATTGCCGCGCCGGTTGGCGTAACCAGCTCATACGGAATTTCTGTCCCATAAACAGGAATTCCCTTCAGGATTGAAAGGGTTGCAGGAGCAGGAACGGGCAGCGTCCCGTGTTGACAGGAGACAAAACCATTGCCTAAAGGAATCCTCGAGGAAACTACCTTTTCAATACCCAGATATTCCAGACATAGAGCCGTGCCTACAATATCTACAATAGCATCAATACCCCCCAGTTCATGAAAATGAACTTTTTCTTTGGGCTGTCCGTGTATTTCAGATTCAGCTATTGCAAGCCTTTCAAAAATTTCAAGACTCTTTTCCTTTACGTTTTGAGACAGAGGGCTGTTTTTGATAAGATCTTTAATTTCAGAATAATGCCTGGATGTTGAAGTATCTTTTGTAAGGACATGGACACTTTGGGCTTTAATTCCATTTCGGGAAATTGATTCAACAGATAAATCAAAATCTTTTAATGGGAGTTTTTCAAGGGAATCCTTCAACCAATTTAAAGGAACTCCAATGTCGATAAAGGCTCCCAGTGTCATGTCGCCGCTTATGCCGCAGAAACAATCAAAATAGGCTAACATATTATAATTTCCTCAAGTTTCGCATCTTTAATCCTTATCCCTAATGTCGTGTCATGTGTGAAATATCGTATCAGGGACTCGTCATTCCCACGAAGGTGGGAATCCATTCCCCGATCAGGTCGAGGACAAGCATTTTTGGCTACTTCAAGTTTCTGGATTCCCGCTTCCGCGGGAATGACGGTCATCTTTGCGACATTATATAGATGACAGGACACTAAGCTATAACCAAATTGAATATTGACGCATTCGTAAAAAGTCGAAATTGCTCGGTTATTGTC
>JAIVWD010000093.1:0-10636 GCA_049190315.1 Deltaproteobacteria bacterium
AGGATACCCAAATTTATTTGCATGAGGCATATTATAGTAACTTCCGGCCAAATACCGCCAGGTTTGGGCACACCTCTCCTGTTGCTCTTCAATGAGCTTTAAAAATGTAAAGGATGTAATCATCCATATAACCTGTTGTCGGCGACAAAAAGGCTGTCTGGCTTATTAATATAACAGTAAGTCAGTCAAAATCAGTATGGAGAATGCTACCCCGATGGATGCAAAATTTCATATCCACTGGGACCAGACCCTTCCGGTATCAAGCAAACCTGGCGCATTTTTCCTTTTCCGCAGCAGGGACAAAGCGTGATGTCCTTGCCTGTGAGTTTTAGCATCATCTCCTGAACTGACTGGTTGACAACTTCCGGCAGCTCCCGTGAAAGACCGAGCAGTTCCTGGCATCTTCGTACATTTTCACCTTTGCAACGGTTTGCGAACAGACCATAATGCCTGATCCGCATCATAATATGTCCAATTAGTCAAGACCGTCCCCATTGGTACTCTTATTCGCAATGGAGCTTCGCCATTTGTCATTTTCAATCCTTTTCATCATCTCAGAGTTCAGAGACCGCAAGCCAGATGCCAAAAGTCAGATGCGTAAGAGAAGCTCAAATCACCCCTTCATCTGACAGGTGCTGTATTTCAGCGATGGAGAAGCCGAGTTCTTCGAGGATCGGTTGGGTATTTTCTCCGAATTTCGGTGGCAGACTTCGGATTGATCCCGGGTTTGCGGTCATCTTGATTGGAATTCCAAGGACCGCTATAGGATCTTTACCGGGTTGTTCGAGTTTCACAACCATGTTCCGGCTTAGGGAATAATCGCCGTCAAGGGCTTCATCAACTGTGAGAACTCTTCCAATACATGTATCGGTGTTGCTGAAGATCTCCATCCATTCGTCTCTTGTTTTTCTTAAAAATGCCTTTTTAAAAAAATCGATCAGGAGCTCCTTTCTTTGCTCGTCAAACTGAAGGGGTATATATTCAGGGACTTCAAAGTAATGGCAGACCGCTTCCCAGAAACGGGGTTCGAGCGCTCCCAGGGAAATGTATTTAGCGTCTTTGGTCTGGTAAATATTATAACAGGCATAGCGATGTGAAAGGAGTGCATTTCCTTTTTCAGGCGGTGCTCCGAATACCCAATGAAATCCTGCCACAAAAGGCAGCATGGCCATCATGGCATCCGTCATTGAAACGTCTATATGCTGTCCTGTGCCGGTCTTTTCCCTGGCATGGAGTGCCAACATGATGCCGATCGCACCGTTCAAGCCACCGACCATATCTGCCACCTGGATACCTGGAATGCAGGGCGGACCATTTTTGGGACCCATAACCGAGAGGACGCCACTGTGACCAAGATAGTTGACATCATGCCCCACCTGATTCCTCAAAGCGCCGGTTTGTCCATATCCGGTTATGGAGCAGTAAACGATGCCCGGATTGATTTTTCTTATATCTTTATAGCCTACACCTAAGCGATGCGTAACGCCAGGACGAAAACCTTCCAGAACCACATCGGCCTTTTTTGCCAGAGAGAGAAAAATATCTTTTCCCTTGCCATTTTTCAGATTGAGGGTCATATGTTCCTTGTTGCGGTTGATATTGCTTAAGATCGGCATGTATTCCTTTTCAAAACGCCGGTCTTCAATTGCAATCACCCGGGCACCGTGATCCGCAAGTATCATGGAACAATAGGGGCCCGGGAATAAGCGGGAAAGATCAAGCACCAGTATATCTTCTAAGGAACCGCTCATATTTTTCCCCTTTTACGAGTGTATTTTGTGTCTGGTGTTTCGTTTTTTGCGTTCCAGTGTGTCCACAAAATTCGAAATCCGAAGCACCAAATGCGAAACAAGTCCTAAATCCCTGCGCCGGATCAATGGAACAGAGTTCGAAAATTAGTGTCCCGCTCGGGGATGGTGGAAACCCCTCGCCTTCAGGCGAAGTAAGTTTATATTGTCGCTTAGCGACTTGTCATTCCGGCCGTTGAGCCGGAGTCCAGGTGTTCGATTCTTTTCTTTGGCTTCTGGATGCCCCAGTATCAAGTACGGGGCAAGCTGAATATTCCAGAGACCTTTGTAAAACGGCACTTTTTTCCGATTTCTGCGTCAGGGGTAGTAGGGGGTAGTAGTGTCAAAGCTTGAATTGTCATGCTTTCGGGACGTACATTAGGCTTTCGGCTTTCGGGACATCCTATAATCCTTCTGTCAAGCATAAAAAGTGCGTTTTTAATAAACAAATTAAATCAATAAGATAGAAGAGCGGCTAATTTCTGGACGCACTTCTCCTTTATAGTTTATTGAAAAATTTTCGGCGAATCTCCCACTATCGCGAACCACGCATCTGATCGTTACGATTATCCAGCATGCAACAACTAAATGCCACCGCTAATCATCCCTTATCCAGATTTCAAAGTTCAGTGAGAGGCCCAGGATTGTCCCTCCAGAGGTCATATGCCCCGACGTTCATTATCGGGCTCTCTCGCCGAAGGTGTAAAATCGTCTATTCTATATTTAGATAATCAGAGTTAAATACTTCCCTTTTTTTCATCAAGGTCCAGGCGATCACCAGCATTTTTGCAGCCAGCTTAACGTGCATCTTTGTTTTAATTCCTCGCTCACGTTCTCTTCCACGAAGAAGTTTGGTAAAGTACGTTCTGAACAGATCAACTCTTGACGCTGCTACGTTAGCTGCCTGGTACAAGGCATAGCGAAGCTCGCTGTTGCCTTTTTTAGATATTACCGGAATTGCTTTGTCACTTGTTCTTCCGCTCCGATTTGCACACAAATCATATCCGGCCATTTTGACAAGCTGCTTTCGGTTTTCAAATCGAAAAGGATCTCCAATCGACGCTAATACCCTGGCCGATATGTAAGGGCCAAAGCCCGGTATCGTCAAAAGATAACTATATTCAGGAAATTCAAGACAAAAGTCTTCGATTAAATCATTGGTCTTTTGTATCTGATTACGCACCTGCTTAAGCTTTTCAACAAGAAGCTCGGCTTCATATTCGCCAGCAGGTCCCATAGGACAACCAATAGATTCAATCGCCAAATCATGGATCTTGCGCAACCTGAGCGTCTGGGCTGTCCCCCGACGTGTTTTGGTTACCACCTGAAAGAACTCACCAAATTCCATTCCTGCAATCGTATCAGGGCTCAAACACCACCCCACAATCGCCAGTGTTTCACTCTCACAGGCGCTGTAGAACCTGTCGAGCTCAGGAAAATACTGAGCCAGCAGATTGTTTCTGATTCGCATCCGAAGACTGTGATCTTCTTTTTTCAGCCGTTTTCTTAATGACAGCAAAACACGAATCTCAATGATGCTTTGTGACGGACTATCATAGTAAAGGCATTTTCCCCTGGAAACCAGGTCTGCGATATTGGCTGCATCTTTTGTATCGTTTTTATCCCAGCGACCGTCGATAAGCAGTCGGTTGTTTTTAACCGCCTGGCCGGTAACCAGCACAACATTACAGTCACAACGGATTATGTGCCTGGCCAATGGCTTATGGTAATTGCCGGTGGGCTCTACGCCATAAACGATTTTGGAAAGGCTGTTTTGAGACTTGATCGCATCGGCTGTCTTCAGCAGCCGAGAAAAGCCATCGCTGTGGATGCCTCATCGGTAACCTTGAATGAGATAGAGATTAACTCCTGTAAAGCTGACAATTGCGGCAATTTCGTTGCCAAATTTTTGATGAGCGCTGTCAAAGATCTCGTTGAAGAAGGTCATTTGGAACTTGGAATAATTATGCTTACGCTGGACGGTCTGACCACAAACAATGAGGAATTCTCTGGCTCACAAGAGATAACAGTAATAAGCATTGAGCCCGCAGGCGCAGGGGGAAAATAGGCAGATCGCAGCTCGCTTTGGGCCCCGATTGCATGACTTGCACTCACGAGACAAGAAGCTTCAACCTTTCTACAGCGATAAGAATAGCGCTGCATGAAAGTCTTTGCTTTATCAAAAATTACGCTGAAGACCACGCACGTGAGCCCGTGTATAAAAGCGTTTAAAAATAGTCGCTATATATGAGTAGATACCCACGGGCGTAAGCCCGTGGGTATCTACGCGAGATTAAAGATTCCTTCCTGTTTTAAGTTTCTGTTATTTTCTCTACTATCAACCTTATCCGCATTCATTATATTCTTCATCGTTGAGTTTTATCAAGAAATCATATATAGATTATCTGAAAGTCTATAGTCAGGCTGAAGCTGTTTAGACTGAAGGCTGAAGGGGTCAGAAGAGCATGATTGCCGTACTTTGGCGGAAATATCTGATTCTTGCACCAAACATGGCTTCAAAATGCGCTTTTTCCTAACAGTCTTCAGCTTCAGCCTATCCACCTGAGTAGTTACAAGAAAAGATGTGAAAGGCATAAAAAATGACGCCAATTAATGCAAATATGCTGGTGATGATTTTATTAGGCGTGCTGGTTGGAATCGGCGCTTCTTTTTCCGGACTGGGCGGAGGTTTTCTTATGGTTCCTCTGTTGATATTTATGGGATATTCAGCACAAAAATCTGTGGGAACTTCCTTTCTGGCAATACTGGTTATCTCAATCTCCGCATTGGTAGCACACAATAAACTGGCTAACGTGGACTACAAGGTCGGAATTCTTTTAGGGATAGGAGGCATTATCGGCGCTCAGATCGGCTCTCGCCTTGTTGAACATGTCTCGACAGCAAACTTCAAAAAAATCTTTGCTGTAATTCTTATCTGCCTGGCGACTTATATTTTTTTTAAAAAATAAGACTCCCTTTGTTTGACCGAACCCTCAATTCCTCCGGCTTTTTCAAACCGATTGACATCAAATAGTAAGTGTTTATTTTCCTATTAGATCAAAAATAATCCAATATTTTTCAAAACAGGAGGTATATATTTATGCGTTTTGATAAATTTACGATAAAATCACAGGAACTCATTCAAAATGCCCAGACTCTGGCTTCAAACAATAATAACCAGCAGATTGAACCGGAGCACTTGTTGAGCGCAATGCTGAATGAACAGGAAGGAATAGCCAGGTCTATGCTCCGAAAGCTTGGCGTCTCTCCAGAGGCTGTTGCTCAGGAGATTGCAATGGCTATGGATAAATTACCCAAGGTCAGCGGAGCAGGAGATGTTTATATTTCACAAAGGACAAAATCAGCCCTTGACGCTGCTTTTACGGAAGCTGCCAAAATGAAGGATCAGTATGTAAGCATAGAGCACATCCTGCTGGCGATTTCAGATGAAAAAACCGGTGAAGCTGCAAAGATTCTGAGCCGTTATGGAATAACCAGAGATTCAATTTTAAAAGTTTTAAAGTATATTCGCGGTTCACAGCGTATTACAGACCCGAATCCGGAAGAAAAATACCAGGCTTTGGACAAATTCAGCCGGGACCTGACAGACCTGGCACGCCTTGGCAAACTCGACCCTGTAATTGGACGGGATGATGAAATAAGACGCATTGTTCAGGTTCTCTCAAGACGGACAAAGAATAACCCTGTTATAATAGGAGAACCGGGAGTCGGCAAAACCGCAATAGTTGAGGGTCTTGCTCAGCGAATTATAGCAGGAGATGTTGCGGAAAGCCTGAAAAACAGACGGCTCGTTGCACTGGATATGGGAGCGCTTATTGCGGGTGCAAAGTACAGAGGAGAATTTGAAGATCGCCTGAAAGCAGTTTTAAAAGAAGTAGAAAGAGCTGAAGGACAAGTAATTCTTTTCATTGATGAGCTGCATACCGTGGTTGGAGCAGGCGCAAGCGAAGGAGCATTGGATGCTTCAAATATGCTGAAACCGGCGCTTGCAAAGGGAACATTAAGGTGTATCGGCGCCACTACATTAAATGAATACAGAAAATATATTGAAAAAGATGCTGCTCTGGAAAGGCGCTTTCAGCCCGTAATGGTCCTTGAGCCGACAGTAGATGACACAATTTCTATTCTTCGAGGACTCAAGGAAAAATATGAAATACATCATGGGGTAAGAATAAAGGATTCGGCAATAATTGCTGCCGCAACTCTTTCAACCCGATATATTTCAGATCGTTTTCTTCCTGACAAGGCCATTGACCTTGTAGATGAATGCGCCTCCAAGCTTAGAATAGAAATAGACAGCCTGCCTGCGGAAATTGACGAAATCCAGCGCAAAATAACCCAGTCTGAAATAGAAAGAGAAGCTCTTAAAAAAGAAGTTGACGACGCGTCAAAAAAGCGGCTTGCAAAACTGGAAGAAGAACTTGCTGCCATGAAAGATGAAATTCAGGAGATGAAAGCTCACTGGCAGAATGAAAAAGACATGATCCAGACTATTAGAAAGATAAAAGAAGAGCTTGAGCAGATTGGCATCGAAGAACAGCACGCAGAAAGAGAAGGAGATCTGGCAAAAGTCGCTGAAATAAGATACGGCAAGGCAACAGAACTTAAAAAGCGTTTTGACGAGGCAAAAAGAAAACTCTCGGAACTTCAAAAAGACAAAAAAATGCTTAAAGAAGAAGTGGATGCTGAAGACATTGCCAAGGTAGTATCCAGATGGACAGGAATCCCTGTAAGCAAGATGCTCGAAGGTGAAAGGGAAAGACTTGTACATATGGAGGACCGCATCAGCGAAAGAGTTATCGGACAAGATGAGGCAATATCGGCTATATCAAATGCAGTCCGTCGAGCTCGTTCCGGTCTGCAGGATCCAAATCGCCCTATAGGATCATTCATTTTCATGGGACCAACAGGTGTCGGCAAAACCGAGCTGGCAAAAGCTCTGTCGGAATTCATTTTTGACAGCGAACAGGCAATGGTAAGAATTGATATGTCGGAATATATGGAGAAGCATTCTGTAGCAAGGCTTATAGGAGCGCCTCCCGGCTACGTTGGGTATGAAGAAGGCGGACACCTCACAGAGGCGGTTCGAAGACGTCCTTATTCAGTTGTGCTGTTTGATGAAATAGAAAAAGCCCACCCTGAGGTTTTTAATGTGCTGCTTCAGATTCTTGATGACGGACGAATGACAGACGGTCACGGGAGAACTGTAGATTTTAAAAACACTATAATTATAATGACTTCAAATGTAGGCAGTAATTGGATACAGGAACTTGGAGCATACGACCGTAAAGAAATGGAAAACAGGGTAACAGAAGCTCTGAGAGCCAGCTTCAAACCTGAATTCTTAAACAGAATAGATGAAATTATTATTTTCCACAACCTTACGCCTGACCAGCTTGGTAAAATTGTGAGGATTCAGATTGAAAAGCTTCTTAAAAGACTTGAGCAAAGAAATGTTAAACTTGAGCTTTCAGACAGAGCAGTCAGATTGTTAGCTGAAAAGGGATATGACCCGGTTTACGGAGCACGACCCTTAAAGCGCGCGATTCAAAAATATATTGAAAATCCTCTGGCTGTAGAAATTCTCAAAGGGAAATTTACTGAGAATACAATTATAAAAGCTGATGCGAAGAGTGACGACATTGTTTTCCAAAATATACCTGAATAGTGCCCGAACGAAAACCAGCTCATAGCTGATGGCTCTTAAGCTCATAAGATAAAATCTATAACAGTTCAGCAGCTCAGTAGCTTAACAGCTAACATAGCCTGACGCAGAAATTGGAAAATTTAGCAGTTTTCGTTCAGACACTAAATAAGGAGATTTCACTATTATACCCATCAGCCTTAAAATCATAATCCTTCTTTTTGCCGTCAATGCAGCCCCTCCTGTTATTGCATTTTTATTGGAAGATAGATGGAATTGGCCGATCGACCGGAACCGGACATTTTTGGACGGAAAACCGTTGCTGGGCAGCCACAAAACTATCCGCGGAATTATTGGAAGCATGGCAGCGGGAACCTTACTCAGTGGATTTTTGGGGCTGCCCCTCATTGTGGGATTCTGTATTGGATTCTTCTCAATGCTGGGAGATTCCCTGAGCAGTTTTTTTAAAAGAAGGTTTGAACTGGCGAGCGGCACTGCGGTACCGCTCCTTGATCAACTATTTGAGGGCCTTTTTCCTCTGTTGTTTGTTAAGTATTATTTTTCACTGGACTGGGCTCTGATTATTATTTTGCTTATCCTTTTTGTTCCGATTACACATTTTGGGGCACGCTTTTTTAAGAAAGAAATCCTCCCGGCACCCCATGAAAAGAATCTGCGCCTTGTAAAATCCAGCACCCGTTTCAAGGCATGGCGTGCATGTCACATTGCTCTTCCACCTTTGCAGCGCTATCTTAATTTTGAAAATATTATCTATTATGAATGGATAACAGCCGGTTTTTTTAAACTTATCAACAAGTATGATACAGGTGTCCGCAACGCATTAGATGTGCAGTTTCGCCAAATAGATTTACGATTTCCGGATCTGCCTGCCTCGTTTGATTCCTACCGCATACTCTTTCTGTGCGATCTTCATCTTGATGGCTTGTCAGGAATTACTGAACGTGTCATCGATATTGTTTCAGGTATAGAATGTGACTGTTGTATTATAGGAGGGGATATTCGCGCTGAAATGTATGGATCTTCATTTCCGGCCACTCGGCAGCTTCGGCAGATAGTCAAAAACATCAAGGCAAAAGACGGGGTCTTTGGAGTGCTTGGAAATCACGACTGCATTGAGATTATTCCTGATCTTGAGGATGCCGGCATATGTATGCTTGTAAATGATGCCTATCCTTTGAAGCGTAACAACGAGACTATCTGGCTGGTAGGTGTGGATGATCCGCACTATTATAGAACACACGATCTGGAATCAGCTTTCAATGACGTGCCCAAAGACGCATTCAACATCTTTATCGCCCACTCGCCTGAAGCTTACAGGGATGCTGCTCAGCACATGGCCCGCCTTTATCTGTGCGGACATACCCATGGAGGACAGATTCGCCTCCCCTTTTACGACGGCCCTATTATTACGCACAGCCGCGCTCCCAGAAAGATGGCCGGCGGCCTGTGGAAATACAAGGAGATGTGCGGTTACACCAGCTCCGGCGTTGGAACGTCCGGAGTGCCCGTCCGTTTTAACTGCCCGGGGGAGGTTGTTCTTTTCAAGCTTTCTTAGGAACGGGGTCACCCTGTTTCCTAATCTCGAGCTCGATCAATTCTGAACGAAGCAACGAACGGCAAATGGTCCGAGACGGTCTCTCGAAACCGCTCCCGACCGATGTCCATACTCCAGTGCATTGGAAATATACGAAGGCTCCCGCGAATGTACTCGGTACTGTACGTCCGACTTATCGCAAAGCCATCCAACAGGTTTGCTCTACCAGCCTCCAAGATGTGTGAAAAACGTGCTTGAAGGTCCCATGATGACAGAAAATCCATCAGGTCGTTGCTACCAAGATGGTGGAAGTTACTGACATCTTGACCAGGGATCATGTTGAAATCGCCGAGTAACAGGATGTCTTCCCGGCTCTCTTCCCGAAGTTCTTTGATGAATTGCCCAATAACCTTTGCCTGATCGTCGCGGATCTTCTGTTCTTTGGCACCCCGCCCCGACTTAAGGTGCACAACGATAAGCAGAAAGTCGAACTTGCCGATCTTCATGTCAACGACAAAGGCTTTTCGTCTCCTGGTGTCACCGAGGTCTGAGCCATCTATAAATCGCGGATTTGTCGCCGTAACCCCGGTCTTATACAGCACGCCAATGTTTAAGCCATTTTCCTGTTCAAGAATGGTATACTTGTAACTTACGCCTTTGTCCTGAAGTCCTTGTTTCAAAGTTTCAATCGCTGAAAGCGGGTTGATCTCGACAAGCGCGACGACTTCTGCATCAAGCAGTGCAAGCCCCTCGACTTGTCGCTCCAGTCTATCAGCCGGAATCGGATAAAACCCGGAAAGATTCCATGCAGCTACGTTTGCAGTTGTACGACCGAAATCAGTCATTGTGTTTCCTCCCAAAGCTCTTGGATCACGCCAACCACCAACTTTACAATTGCACATCTCTAATATTGTTGGTTCGTTGCCAGCCCATTTTTCTTTCTGTTGTTATACAATTTTTCTTAATTTTTTGGTTTGACACTATAAATTTTAATAGTTAAAATAACATCTAAAGCAATGGAGGTCAATTATGATCAATTATACCGCCAAATATACAAAAATTGATTCAGGTTATATGGGTCAACTGGTCGATTGGCCAGAAGTCATAACTGAAGGTAAAAACCTCGAAGAATGTCGAACTATGCTTAAAGACGCACTTCATGAAATGGTTTTTGCGTACAAGGATCTTGGTAAAAAAATTCCGCTTGGAAATGCTTTAATTGAGCAGCTACCCGTTGAGGTCAAATATATCAGTCAAACGGCGTGATCTTATTCGCTATTTTGAAAAAAACAAGTATTATTTGCTAAGAGAAGGAAGCAACCATTCTATTTATTGCAATGGTTCCAAAGCCATACCAGTGAAAAAGACATAGACAGTTTGACAGAATAATAGCAAATCAGCTTTGTAAGCAAGCTGGATTAAAACCTAAACTTTGAATTGATTGTCAACCCTTCAACATATTTCTTCCCATTTATGGGTAACTATGGTGCCAAGCTTTATTATAATAATCAAGGTTTGACCCCAGGTTTTCTTTTGTTCTGCGGCATCTGGCAACTGATGTTCAACTCGACACGGAATGCCTTGCTTCTTCGCTCCCTTCAAAGATAGCCAATTCCTCGTGTAGGCGCG
>JAIVWD010000094.1:0-10512 GCA_049190315.1 Deltaproteobacteria bacterium
TACGTTCAAATATATTTTTCCTGTAAAAAAGTGTAAAATAATCTTTACAAATAGCCAAAAGATTAGTATAAATATATTAAATATCATACAAAATGATATAATCATATAATAAATTAAAGGAGTTATCATGGAGTGGTTAGGGAGAAAAATTAAAGATTTGATTAAGGAGAATAATTCTTCAATAGTCAAATTAGCCAAAAAGACAGGTGTATCCAGGCAAACAGTAAATGACTGGATCAATGGTCAGATCCCCAAAGGCAACCATTTAATTAATCTTTGCAAAATTTTCAATGTAAATCCCGATTTCTTCTTTTCAAAAGATTTTGACAATTCAATATCTGTTCCCGTCCATCGCACAAGAAGGACGGCCAAGGTTACACCGGCAATGCAAAAAGATGCGCTTGAAATGGCCAGAACATATGAAGTCCTTTTTAAAAATGATGCGAATTCAAGTGTTCTTCCTGTTGTAAGAGTTCATCATCGCACCGATGAAGTTGCAAAAAAAATTGCAGGGGAGTTGCGAAAAAGAGCTGGCATCGGCCAAGACCTTCCTCCTGATTATGAACATACTTTTTCTCTTTTGGCATACCTTGGAATCAAGGTTATATTCCGGTATTTTCCTGAAAAAATTAAAGCCTATGCTTTTTATACAAAGATTCATGGGCATAGAGTTATATTTGTTAATAACAGCACAAATATTATTGATCTGATTTTTCCAGTTTTACATGAAGCCGTACACGCTATACGGGATGAAATCCAGATAAATGACGGTTTTGATGCTAAAGAAGAAAATTTCTGTGACAAAGTAGCAAGTTATATTCAATTCCCTGAGAAATATGTTCAAAAGGTATATGATGACATCAATAGTTTATCTGCAGGTGCCCAGGTAAACAAACTCAAAACTTTTGGGAAAATTCACAGTCATGCTTTATTTGGAATTGTAAAACGGATCAAAACCATTGATCCAGATTTTGATCTGAAAATAGGAGGTGCTGATTCTAATTTAAAAAAAGGGTTTCCTGCCATTGGAGATATTTTATTTTTAAGTAATGATCCCAATGATTATGTCGCAAAAATTTTAAAGTTAAGCCCTCTTTTCACAAGTGTCATTCTTAACCAGATTGACAGTATTACAAATAGAAAATTGGGAGAAATACTTGGGATTGAAAGCGTACTGGACGCAAAAGCAATTAAGAATGAACTGATCAGGATTAAAAAGGCGGCTTCCTGATATGTATATTCTCTGTGATACTTGCAGTGTTTTGATGCTGATAAGGTTAGCGCCGGATATGTTTTGTGATGATCGTTATGGGTGTGTAACCATTCAGGAGGTATTTCAGGAATTATTTCGTACTCAGAAATTTAAAACCAGGTATCCTTGGAGAACAAAATATAAAAGCAAAATAAAAGCATTAGGAAAATCAAAGGTAGAATCAGGTGATTTTAAACTATATGTAGAGACAATACGGAATATTATCGTAACCGGTAAAATAAATAAAAGAACTAAAAGGTTTTTCAGCTTGAGTTATGTTGATCAACAAATAGCTGCATGTTCCATTGCTCACGGTTTTAAACTGACAACTGTCGATGATGATCTAAATGACTTTGTAATCCAGGAGTTTTCAGGGAAAACGATTTCTCCATTGGGGTTAGTTAATGGCTGGATTAAAAAAGGGCTTATTAAATGGAACGATGACCTTCAAGATATTTTAGAGGATTGGAATAGATGCAATGAACATCCCCAACCTAAAAAGGAGGTTAAGAAATTTGAAAAAATTACTGGTTTTAAATACACCGGGCCATAGCTCCGGAATGCTTACAGGCTCTCTTGTCGCCGGCTTGATGATGGATATGTTTCAGCTAAGGCATGCCTTCTCTTTTGGATCGTTAATAATGATCCTTGGAACCGGACTATTCTTTTAAGAAACAGGCTAAAGAGATAATCAGACAATCTGGTTTTCCGCTAAATACTGATAAAGAATCATTAACCAATAACGCTGATGGTCATTCAGTGGTCGGATTGAATGTAAATCGAAAGAAGCCGAATGTTGCCAGGAATACTAAAAGAGAATGGAGGAAAGAAAAATATAAGTTTGACCAATTCGAAGCCCATGACCTTCCTGAAGCTGAGAAAGTAAGGCGCGGACAAAAAATTAAAGGCAGGGAATCCTATGTGAAATACATTGAGGCTTCATAGACTACCTCTCAAAACACTTCACTGTTTTCGTATTCTGTAACAACCGCCTCCCAATGATCCCATACGTCATGAAACCATTGAACAAATCTTTTATCTCCACTTGCTGAAACTTTTTTATAAACAGAAGGCGAAACAGGGCGAATTCAAAATGTACCCTTACTATGCCGATAAAAAAGTCGTGAAGGGCTTCAATCTCATTGAATAACCGAGCTCCTTTTTTGATGTTGCCTTTTCGTCCTTTTGAAATGTCAATAAATTTGGGAATTGGATTTGCTTTTGGGCGGAAGATAAGGGGTCACCCATTTTCCTGCATTTTTCTCCATATGTGTTATGCAGCATCAAGCGGGGCAAAAGTCCCCAAGCCATTCTTGTGGGTTAAGGACAATTTCCCTTGGCTGCTCTATTTTTTTACGCTTAGCTGGTAATTCCTTGAAGACATTAATGACTCCATCGCAAATCATGTGTTTTGCTTGCTCTGAGGCATACATCATATATAGGGAGCGAAGAAGGCGGTCATGTGCCTCCCCAATATCTTTTTTGCCATTCTCCCATCGAGATACAGTTTGAGGGGTTACACCAAGGGTTTGAGAAAGCTCTTTAGCCCGTAATTGTAAATCTTTTCTCAAAAATTTGATTTCTTCAGGCCTTAATAGTGCCTTACGTTTTTCACAAATATGCGCACCAATTACTCTGTGTAATTTTTGCATATTTGGTATTGAGGCATAAGACTCACCGCATGCTTTGCAAGCATACTGAGTAATGCCATACAGAACAACATTTAAACCACACTCATCATAATGGTATGGCTTGTCTTTTATTTCCTCTATTTTTTCTCCGCAAGAGTAACAAAATTCCATATGGCTCCTCCTTAACCTAAAACCGTTACAACTATGCTGGACATACGTTTGATTATGGCAATCACGACACTACCATCATCTCCATCCAGGGTACTCCCATTTATGGTGTATAACCAGTTGTTGGTTTTGGAATTTAATTCTTTTTTGATAATCTCCCCATGTAACAGAATCGTCTCTACGTCGTGGGTTGAATATCCTCGTTCTTTCATTCTTTCTTTGGCGTGACGACTTAGTATAAGCGTTCCACCGCTTACTATTTCACGTATAATTTTGTGAGCCGTTTCATTATCTATCTTTTCGGCAGGATCAAATCTCATAGTTAATTATAAATCATAAAGTTAACCTAAGCGCAACTTTTTTAGTTTGGAAAAGTGGTTTTGTCAAGATTTTTTATAGGGGTATGGCTCATTGGGCTGCTTGGCGCACGCATGGCGCGGTTAGTTGTATCAAGCAACTGGATTTGCCAGGTTTGCCCATTTAGTGCCCGTTTTCATGTTGGAGTTCATGTCCCATATGTCCTATTAATGTCCCATACCAAGTACGCATGATCTCTCGGGCATCAGGTACCGTGTCCAGTTTATGTCCAGTTTGCATCGATGCCTGAAACGCGTCCGAGATGTATTTGAGGAAGATCAGGCCGAGAACGACATAGCTTATATTCCTCGGCGTCCATATGGCCGCGCATTTTAATTGTGCTACAAATTGTGGACTTTTGAAAAAACCCCTTGCTTTTTTATGTTTTATAATTAAATCACCCTTGATAATATCACTATTAATGCTTTAATGACCCCTTAAAATGACTAAAAGGTGAAAAATGCTTCGGTTCGACCTGGAATATTTGAAAACCTGGAAATCAAAGCAAAACCGCAAACCTCTGGTCATCCGGGGAGCCAGGCAGGTGGGCAAGACATACCTGGTCCGGTTGTTTACCAGGGAATACTTTGATCATCTGGTCGAAATCAATTTCGAGCGGAATCCTGAGATTGCCTCGCTTTTTACCTCAAAGGACCCACACAAGATTGTTCAACTGTTGGAATTGCAATACAATATCCCAATAAGGCCTGGCGCTGCGCTACTGTTTCTCGATGAAATTCAGGCCGTACCTGAAGTGCTTGCCTCGCTTCGGTATTTTTATGAAGAACTGCCCGAATTGCATGTGGTTGCGGCTGGTTCCCTGTTGGAATTCGCTCTTGAAGAACCGGCTTTCTCCATGCCGGTGGGACGTATTGAGTACCTGCACCTCGGACCTATGCAGTTCGAGGAATTCCTGTGGGCAGCCGGCAAGGAAAAGCTGGTAACATTCCTTAATGAATTTTCTGTGGACAACAACATGCCCGAGCCGCTTCACCGCCAGCTTATGGACCTGCTCCGAATCTTTCTGGTTACCGGCGGCATGCCTGAGGCCATTGAGATTTATCTCAACAGCAATTCATGGCAGGAATGCGAATCAATAAAACATGCGCTCATGGCAACCTTCCAGGACGATTTCAACAAATATGCAAAGCAGGTCAAGCACCAACGCCTCCAGCTTCTGTTCAAGAAAATCCCGCTTCTTGCAGGCTCAAAGTTCAAATATGTCAATGTAGATCGTAATGAGAGATCAGGTGATCTGGCAAGGGCATTGAATCTGCTGTTTCATGCCCGCGCAGCATACCCTGTCTATCATTCATCATGTAGCGGCATCCCTCTCGGGGCAACAATAAATCCAAAAACATTCAAGGTTCTTTTTTTAGATGTAGGCCTGATGTCAACGGCCACCGGTCTGAATTTGCTTGATTACGAAAAGGCGGAGGATGTTATGAGAGTCAATGCAGGCGCTGTTTGTGAACAATATGTCGGGCAGCATCTATTGTTTTCCCAGTCATCATATTGTGAACCCGAGGTATATTACTGGGTTCGGGAAAAAAAGAACTCGTCGGCTGAAGTTGATTACGTGATTTCCGAAGGCACACTTATTGTTCCAATTGAAGTTAAGGCGGGCAAAAGCGGAACTCTTAAGTCGCTTCATCTGTTTTTGCGTGAAAAACACTGCTCTCTTGGCGTACGGTTTAACAGTGATATCCCGTCTGTATTTGAATCGCAGACAGCCCTGGCCGATGGACGCAATATCCCCTATAGCCTGTTATCTCTTCCCCTCTACATGGTGGGACAGACGCGCAGGCTCATTCGCCAAAGCACGAGCGGGCAAAAGCTTGACCTATGATCGCTGGAGCTGTATATAACCTAAATTGAGCGATTTTTTACTCGACCTGCACCAATCTCTTGCGCATCAAGGACTTGCGAAAAGTCTCGACATATCCATTGGTATGCCTACGCTTTTCGCAAACCTTGCTGCATCAAGATCTCGGCACATTTCTTCGCAAAAAATCGCTCAACTTAGGTATTATTAAATTTAAATATTACAACGAATTACTGGATTAAAATTGAAAATAACAAATATTAACTGGACAAATATCATCTTAGCTGTATTAAGCGGCTTGCTTTTAACCGGTTCTTTCCCGAAAATCGGCATTGACTGGCTTGCGTGGTTTGCCCTTGTGCCGCTTCTGATTTCCTTAAAAAACAGCTCTTTAACAAATAGTTTTCGCCTTGGTTTTCTTGCAGGTCTTGTACATTATATTACGCTTGCATACTGGCTTGCCTATACTATGCAAACTTATGGTCATCTTCCTCTTTATCAATGTATATCCGTTCTTTTCTTGTTATCCGCTTATCTGGCTGCTTACATTGCTGCCTTTTCAGTTATCTTAACCAGATTATGTGCAAAACCTGTGAACTGTCTTTTTATAATTCCTTTTTCATGGGTTTCTCTCGAATATATTCGCAATTATCTTTTCTCGGGGTTTCCCTGGGGACTGATTGGATACTCCCAATTTAACAGGTTGCATCTTATACAGATATCGGATATATTTGGAATATATGGGGTATCATTTCTGATTGCTCTGGCTAATGCGACAATTTTCCTGGCATTTCTTTATATTACGAAAAGCAAATGGAAAGAAGTACGGATTAAAAAACGTCTTGCCGGAGGATCGATATTTGTTTTTATCTTGATCGCAGGTCTTGTTTTCATTTATGGAAAATGGCGAATTGAATCAATTGACGATCTAATCTCTGCTTCAAAGTCTTTAAAAGTCACAATTGTTCAGGGAAATATCAAACAGTCAATAAAGTGGGACCCGGCATTTCAAACAGCAACCACAGAAAAATACGTCAATTTATCTCTTTCAGCCAAAGAGGAAAAACCTGATCTTGTGGTCTGGCCGGAGACAGCGACTCCCTTTTACTTTTTGTACGACAGACTGCTGTCAAAAAAGGTTCAAAAGGGAATTCATGATACAAACACGGATTTTCTGATAGGCAGTCCTTCCTTTGTCCGCAGGGGAAATATTATAGAATATTACAACAGTGCCTATCTGATAAGCCCGGATGGAAGGGTATGGGGAAAATATGACAAGGCGCACCTTGTTCCATTTGGAGAATATGTCCCTTTTAAAAAATGGTTGCCGTTTATTGGTAAAATGGTCGAAGCTGTTGGAGATTTCAGCGCGGGGCAGGAAGGAAAAACCATCAAGTGGAATAATTGCAACCTGGGGTTACTGATTTGTTACGAAATCATTTTTCCTGAACTTTCCAGGGCCATGACAAAAAATGAAGCGGCATTACTTGTCAACATTACTAATGATGCATGGTATGGCAAGTCAAGCGCTCCTTATCAGCACTTTTCCATGGCGGTATTCAGAGCAATAGAAAACAGACGATCTCTGGTAAGGTCGGCAAATACAGGCATAAGTGGATTCATAGACCCTGTTGGAAGAGTTATGGATTCGACATCGCTCTTTCAGAAAAAAGTCATAACTCGATCCATTCCAATAATACATGAGACATCCGCCTATACCAGGTTTGGTGATCTTTTCGCCATTGCATGCGTGGTAGTTACGCTTGTATTTTCAATATTGTATAAAAATCAAAATTCGGACGGCAAAGTAAAAAGCTCCAGTTTCAAGGCGCGCAAATCCTGAGGAAAGAGACGTACTTATAGCTACGTCGCAATGACGAAGGATGCAGCGCAACGCAGAAAATGGACTTTTTACAAAGCCGCCAACATTAAGGAGGAAAAAATGTCTATAGAACTCAAGCAAAATATAAAGGGACTTTATCTTAAATTAGAACATCTGAAGGACTATCTTTGACGTCGAAGAAAAATCAAAAAGACTAAAAGAAATTGAGAACCTGATTGCAAAAGACAGCTTCTGGGATAAACAAGAAGAAACTACATCAATTCTAAAAGAACGGGCATTGCTTACAACCAAGGTCGAAAGTTTTAACAAGCTTTTTAATGACCTTGAAGAAAGTGAAATACTGCTGGATATGGCCCTCGATGAATCAGACACAGATACCATCGAAGAAGTCTCCCTCCAAATCAAAGCAATAGACAAAGAAATCGGTAAACTTTCACTCGAGCTGATGCTTGATGAAGAAGATGATAAAAACAACGCTATTGTTTCAATCAATGCAGGCGCCGGCGGAACAGATGCTCAGGACTGGGCTGAAATGCTTTTCAGAATGTATCTTAGATGGACTGAACGAAAAGGCTTTCAGGTCAAAATAATTGACTTTCAGCCTGGTGATGAAGCGGGGATTAAAGGTGTTACTTTTACCGCAAGCGGAGAATATGCATATGGATACCTTAAGGCTGAAAAAGGAATTCACCGCCTTGTCAGGATTTCTCCATTTAACGCAAGCCACAAAAGGCATACATCCTTTGCTTCCGTATTTGTCTATCCGGAACTTGATAAAACAATCGTTATAGACATTGACGATAAAGACCTGCGCATTGATGTATTCAGAGCGAGCGGAGCCGGGGGTCAGCATGTTAATAAAACTTGCAGCGCTGTACGTATCACACACTTGCCTACCGGGATAGTTGTTCAGTGCCAGCAGGAAAAATCACAGCACAGGAACAAAGAAATGGCAATGAAGGTGCTTAAGGCGAGACTATATCAAGATGAAAAGCAGAAGCAGGATGAAAAAAAACAAAAACTGCATGATAACAAGGATGAAATAGCATGGGGCAGCCAGATAAGGTCATATGTCCTTCATCCTTATCAGATGGTCAAGGATCACCGGATAAATCTTGAAGTTGGCGACGTCAACAGCGTTCTTGATGGAGCAATAGATCCTTTCATAGAGGGGGTGCTTCTTTCGCGATAGTTTTATGAATCCTGTTGATATTATTGATAAGTACTACAAAAGCAATTCAAGGGCATATGAGATTCTAATTCAACACGGCAAACAGGTCGCAAGAAAAGCCCTTGATGCCGCCAAAAATGTACCCCAATTAAACCCGGATCTTGATTTTATAAAAGAAGCCGCCATGCTGCACGATATCGGCATGTTTTTGACGAATGCCACTGAACTGGGTTGTAAAGGCAAAAATCCGTATATTTGTCATGGATATTTGGGCCGTGAAATACTGGAAAAGATCGGGCTTCCAAGGCATGCTCTTGTCTGCGAACGCCATGTTGGCGTAGGCATAACAATCGAAGACATAAAGAACTATGCCCTTCCGCTGCCAAAGCGCGAGATGCTTCCTGTTTCAATAGAAGAGCAGATAATTTGCTTTGCAGACAAGTTCTTTTCTAAGAATAGGGATTCACTAAAAAAAGAAAAATCTGTTGAAGATATAAACCAATACCTTAAACCCTATGGTGTTGAGAAAGTTAGAAGGTTTCAATCCTGGGTTGATCTGTTTGAGCGGACATAAGAAAAGACAGTGCCTGAAGTTAATGGAAAGTAAAAAATGAAACAAAATTCAGATATACTCATTTACCGGACAAAAGATAACGAAATCCGGATAGAAATCCGTTTAAAAGATGAAACGGTTTGGCTTAAGCGTCATCAATTAGCAGAACTATTTAATAGAGATATTAAAACTATTGGTGTGACTACTCACGTAGTCAGGCTGAAGCTGTTTAGACTGAAGGCTGAAGGGGTCAGAAGATCACGATTACCGTACTTTGGCGGAAATATCTGATTTTTGCACCAAACATGGCTTCAAAATGCGCTGTATTTTCGCTTTTTCCTAACAGTCTTCAGCCTTCAGCCTATCCACCTGAGTAGTTACCTATTGGTAAACATATCAATAATGTTTTCAATGAAGGTGAACTGGATAAAAAATCAGTTGTCGCAAAATTTGCGACATCTATCCTGACACATAGGGATAGCGTCTGCGGCAAGTGAGCCGTACGATGTCAATAATACCAATATTTATACGCTAAAAAACTTTTGATTCTGTATCGCAATAATGATACATATATTAAGTATGAAAGAATTCATCGCTTACGAAGGAGAAGCTTTAACCGTTGAATGGTTTTTTGATAAAAAGGGGAAGAGTGAAGCACTTGATTTTTTTGAAACTCTTTCTAATGCCCAAAAACGAAAAACATTGATGCTTTTCAAAAGAATTGGCGATTTCGGTAAAATATCAGATATTACAAAATTCAGAAATGAAGGCGAGAAAATATTTGCTTTTAAGCCTCAGCCAGACCGGTTTCTATCATTCTTTTTTGTAGGGAAAAAGATTGTAGTAACAAATGGATTTCGTAAAAAGGGTCAAAAATTGCCTCAAAAAGAAAAAGATTTGGCTCTAAAAAGAATGAAAAATTACGACTCAAGGGTGAAAAATGGAGATTATTATGAAGAATAAAAAAAAGTCAACCTTTGATCGAGTTATGAGCGATTCAGAACAAAAGAAAAAATTTGAAAAAGAATATGTGCAATTTCTTTTTTCTGAATTGTTGCTTGAAGCTATGGCTGAAGAGCATATTAGCGTAAGAGCACTTTCCAAAAAATCCGGCGTCTCTACCTCTGCAATTCAAAATATGAGATCAATGAAGTCGACTAATATAACCATTAAAACGATGGCATCATTATTAAAGCCATTGGGTTATCAATTAGCAGCCACAAAAGGTAGAAGGACTGTAAAATTAACCGCTTAAAAAAAATCCGCTAACAATTTTATGCACCGGACTGGCAAGCACGCGCGTTTTTCTGAGATAGCTCCAATATTGTGCCACGCTCCAAGTTGGCCGGTAATGCCACGGCCAGCCGGTGATAATTGACGATGTCCCCTCGTACCTTGGGGACATCGCCCAGGATGAGAAGCGCGCCAATAAATAAATGCCGTGCAAGCGCGACAGCTATGACATCAAACGGATTGAGACAGACGCAAACTGCGCGTTCCTCATCCTGGGCGTTCGGCTACGAGATAAATTTGTGTTATTTTGATTTCTGAGTTATAATTTTACGCATGAAAATATGGCCAAAGTTTAACAAAAGTGGAGATCTGCCACCCGGAATTCACCGAACAACTTTGCTTGATGTCATTTTTGGATCCTTTGTTACCGACAAGCCGTGTCCACAAGACATTGATATCTTTCTTCTGATGAAGGATAC
>JAIVWD010000095.1:0-10425 GCA_049190315.1 Deltaproteobacteria bacterium
TTAAAAACACAATCGGTTCGTCAATGGCATTATCTAATATATCGTCAATGTTAAGACAAGACTCCAGGATTTCTTTGCCCGAAATGTCATAACCGAATTGTCGTTCAGCCACGTCAATAATATCCTGTAGAGAAATATCATGCTTTAGTATTTTCCCAATATCCACAAGATCTTTCATTTTTGAACGGTGGCAGCGGGCGAAAGCCTTCATTCCTGCTAAATCTTTAAGGCTGAGAGTGTCAAAACCAAAAGCAGTTTTTTTTCCTGTGCATTTACTCCGGACAGATCAATAAGCCAGCCAATCCACCATTCACCAGACTTTTTTATAACTGCTCTATATTTCTATATTATCACCTCACAAAGGGTATATCCAAATCCTTACAAATTTTCCTCGCTAATTCATCAACAACTTCATTATGTCTCGGAACCTCTGTTTTCAATCTTCCTTCCCGCAACAAAAATCCATTATATTTTACACCACGCTATAAACAATTTTTTTTCCTGAACCGGTTTTTTTGATTCTATCATCAGCAATTAACCGATTTAGATACCTTAAAATGGTATTATGGTGAAGTTTCATTTGCTTTGCGATATCGGAAGTGCTGATCCCTGCTGATCTTTTGATGATATCATAAATTCTATCCACATTGTCTTGATATTCTCTTTCCTGAGGGAGGATCGCCTTAAAAAATTGACCATGTTCCCCAAATGCCGGTTTTTTTAATTGTTTTTCTTCGTATAAGTCATATATCCGCGCTATACCTGTGCCCAATTCTTCCATCAGGTTTAACTTACGGAATATTCGCGTGATTGAGCGATTTCTACATTCAGAAAGACCAGTGCCAATGTCGGAAATATCAAGATTCCCAAATAATATGCCTGGGCTGATGACTTCAAGTCGATCATCGAAGACATTTATTTTTATGAATGAACCGCGTATGCTGTAATCCCGATGTACAATAGCATTAACGATCACTTCCCTGACAGCGTAAAACGGGATGATTGTTCTTTCCAGCCTGCGCATACCTTCCAGATAGGATTCTTTTTGAAGAAAGTTGACTACATGCCGGCATAGTTCGTCAATTTTAGAAATAATCGGAATGGAATATTCTCTTGTTTCCGATATATTGGTAAGTGTAGTCCCCTGAAACCTTGTGAGTCTTATTCCGGCAAAATCATAATCAAGCAATTCGCTTTTCCCAAACAATACAAGTCCGGCAACCGTGGGAAAATAATCTCCATTGTTTTTTTGTAAAATCCTCCATTTTGACAATGTGTCGTTTATGTAAGCATGCTCTCCAATTGATTCAAAAAATAAAGTCAGGCTTTGTTCATTGAGATCAGTTACATTCTTTGTTATGTCCATTTCCGTTTCAAAAGTAATTCCACGACTATGCCGCCTTAATTCAGCAATCATATCAGAAGTTGCTCTTCGATTTGTGGAACCGATCCGAACATATACCCCTTTTTCAATTCCCAACGATTTTATGCAATATGGTTTATTGCCGCCAGCGAGTATCTGAACAATCAATATCTCCTTTCCCTGTACATTCAAGATTGAAATATATGGTGAAACAGATGGACGAACAGCATCATAAATTAAGTTTGATATCCTTTCCTCCAGCAAAAGAGGTTCGTCGATTCCAATGATTTTTCTGTCGTCATCCGAAATACCGAGAATGAGTTCCCCACCTGCACCATTGGCAAAAGCCACAATGGTTTTTAACAAATTTGATTTGGCAGGGAATTCCCTCTTGAATTCCAGCTTCCTGTTTTCAGGCTGGTGAAGCTTATCCAATATATTCATTCACACCTCAATTGTTTCCCACATCTTTCTCACATTCTCACAGCTTCTCACAAGGCTATGTATGAGTGTGAGCAACCATCCTCCGCCGAGTACCGAAGCCGCCACACAGTCTCAGTACCACCCGATGTCCTGAATGTATCATCCATCTCTCTGGCCGACCAGATCAGGCAGCAATAGCCTAAAATTAATTAAAGTCCAAAGGCATCACGCATAGTAATCATTTTTTCTCCTACCACGAATTATTACACTGATTTCACGAATTGTATCTTTTCCAGTTCAATGATGGTTCACCGAAATTAATCAGCAATCCCAACTCAATGCCGTTTTCTTAGGGGAATCCTGATAAGTACAAGGATATCAATGCGATCAATCATTGAAAGGGCTATGAGAGAGAACCTGTTCTGTCTGATCCCATTCCACGCTGGCCGCGCCATGATGTCTTGCTTTTTTTGCCTTGAGCGTGAGAGGTTTCTCGACAAGGAGATGCCTTTTGTGACTTATGATGAATTCGGCTATCTCAAAATGGGTCTCGGCCGGAGTTGCCACGGTGAAGCCATCAAAATCCTCCTTTATCGCATCCCTCATGCTGGCAAATGTCCTTACATCGGGATATTTCTCCTTGCATTCGGAGAGCGCATCGCTGTTGGCCTCAACAATTCCTGCAAGACAGCCGAGACTATGCAAGGTCTTTATATGATTTTTACCCCAGCGGCCGGCGCCAATGACACAGACTTTTTTTATTCATAAAATTCTCCTGGTTGAAATATTTGTTAGCGGGCACTTGCAGGACATCCATAAATAAGTAAATAACCTTGCCTGTGTGTATTGAATAAGTAACATGGTGGGGGGACGCTCATTAGTTTATAAGTTTCGGAAAAACTACGTTCTTCAGATTATAAGTTTCTATTGACGAAGTCCTTTGATTTATTCATTTTTCTCTTAGCAGAAATGAATAAAAACGCGTAGGTTCAAGATACAAGCTGGAAGGTGCGAGGTGTTTTAACCTAAATTGAGCGATTTTTTACTCGACCTGCACCAATCTCTTGCGCATCAAGGACTTGCGAAAAGTCTCGACATATCCATTGGTATGCCTGCGCTTTTCGCAAACCTTGCTGCATCAAGATCTTAGCACATTTCTTCACAAAAAATCGCTCAACTTAGGTTTAAACATCTCGTGGACGTCCATTGGTAAATCAGCAACTCATTTTTTGGCCTCAGTAAAATGCGCTGCGCTTACGATGGCAGGTTTTCGCTTCACTCGACTTATGGTTGCGGCAATATCAGCTCGTGAAATATCTAAGCTAAGGGTTTCTTTGTTTTTATTCACCTGCAAGTTTCATCGCAGTTTTCATTATATCATCTGAAAGCCAGTATCCATTGTCACGCAATTCTTTGATAACTGTCCCAACATTTTCCACAAATCTCTTCTCTTTTGCTACTAATAACAGGCCTATTAATCCCGTGGTGAAAACATTCAGTCTTGCGGCAACCTGTCTTCCTGCACGATCATCAAGCAATAAAATTACATCGTTATCAAGCTGATAGGCAAGTCCAATAGCTTGTTTTTCCCCTTCACCCAAACCAGAAAGAGCTGACTCAGCCTCTTGGCCTAAAGCAGGAATTTTTTTTATCTGTATAAAGTCTCTCAAGGCCAAGTCGATTTGATCTGCTTCGTCTCCAATTTTTCCCAAAAGTTCTCTGTGAACCATTGGAGGAATCAGAACTTCTTCAGCAATATTTCTGAGCAGGTGAATTTTGCTGATTTTTGCTAAACCAATAAGAGGCCCCGTGTCAGAAACAATTTTCATTGGCTAGTCAGTTTCCTTATTGTTTGTACATCCTCTCTTATTTCCCGTTCAGCCTCTTCCAGAGAATAATTAAAGACGCTTACTCGATACCTCCCACAAGTCTCCAAAAACTCCAAACGTGACATTGCTGCCAGTTGAGCAGCTTTCCCGGACGAAACCTTGCCGAGTTCAAACATTTTCAGTGCAGCCATCAAACGGATATGATATTCTAATTCTTTCTTAGTCATATGAACTGCGAGTTCAAATCCGCTTGGATATTTCATTTGTATCTCTTGCGTTTCCATGTGACCACCTCCTTAACTTTGATTCGGAAAAACTGTGGGAACGCTGGTTGTTTGTTAGCTTGTTCTAAGCAAATCACATAAACTTTGATTTTTGTCAATCAGCTTTTCGCCTCTCAACATTGCCTTGGTAAGAGCCCATAATGGGTACATTAGTTTATAAAGCACAGAGCCATCACATGTTGCAGGACACAGGGAGCATCAAGTCTGGATCGGTGTGGCATAAAGTTATCTATCAAAAACGTCTGCAGGTAAATCAAACTTTTCTATCAGATCATCAAGTGCATATGACAAAATGAGCGTCTTTTTGCCATGCGACTTAATGGGGTAAGACTTATGTGTCTCGGAATCATAAAACTTAGGGTGCCTGCCTTTGCCTGTCACATAAATAATGCCGTACCTCTTGAGCCTTTTTATTACCTTCCTTAATTCTAACGGCTTAGGCATAGTTTATTTCGGTAGTTGATTGCTGGAGATTATCATTGGGAATAGACATTAATGATTTTTTTATAGACATCTTCAGGCTCCTGAAAGACTGTTTAGCTTCTAATTCGTTATATATCCTCCAAAACTTACCATGCGCTGGATCAAAAATTGTATTAATCGCATCGTTTTCTACCGCGGTTAAAATATATTCCTTTATAGAATCAGCTAATGCCTTTAAAGCATCTTTCTCATCTTTACCGTGGCAAGAAACTGTAAAATCCAAACAGCGGGCAACAACTACATCGTTCTCTTTGGTTAATAATATATGTAGTGCCGGACTTTCCCATAAGCTACCGATCTTAAATCTTATCCTCTTCGCTTTCATACCTTTCATAGGTCCCTCCCTATTTTGCATAACTCAAAATTTTTTTATGATTTTATTTTTTCTAATATTCTTTTTTCGATTTACCCATGAGCGACTGCCTCTTTAGGAACGGGCATTCTTTTGTTCAAGTTAATCCTACCCACCACCGGCAATGTATCACATGCAAAAGTAGGGGATGTCTTTCTGTGCCGTATTCCAAACCTGATTTGAAGAGGATTTAAATGACCTCGCTATATTTCTTTGTTTGCAGGAGATGATTTTGATGCATTTTTTATGTATTCGATAAAGAAGGCAAGAAAAACAAAGAAGAAAAGTCCCACAACTCCGCCAAGAAGCGCGTTGCGTTTTGTTGTGGATTTTATGGACAGAGGCGATATCGTTGGATTTTGTTTCATTATCATCGCGGTGACTTGATCTCGATCGCGTTTCAATGATTCAATCTCTGATTTGAGTTTGGCTATTTCTCTTTTTTCGGCAGACATATTGCTCTTTGCCTTCAATAGCTCTATTTCAGCCTCCAGTTCTTTTATTCTGTTCTTTTCGGACAGGATATTTACTAATATCTTTTCCTTTTCCCAGGCAAGAGAATCGATCTGACTCTTTAGCGTTACAGGATAGTTAACAAGCTGCTGGATAGCCGAAGCCTGAATGTCTATATTGTTGTTCTCATGGTCCGTGCCATTCTTAGGCTCAACAAGGGCGTCCTCTATTTTGGGGGCTAATTTTTCGGCATTTGATTCGGCCTGCGAAAGCGCTTTTTTCATGTACGCCATAGTATTTTCTATACGTCCGATATTTTCTTTTAACGCTTTGATTTTCGCTGTGCTTGATTTAATTCTATTTTTCTTGACCATTATGTTTTTTTTATTCTTCTTTTCTGTTAGCATTATATGATCTTCGATATCCTTTATGTCTCTCTCTTTTGTTTCCACAATATCATCGATCTCTGACCTGGTCTGTTCAACTCTTTTTTTGTATGATTCTTCTATTTGTTTGACCAACGAATCTAATACTGCCTTTCCCACATCCGGATCAGGTGTCTTATGGACAATATGTAATATATTTAGACTATTGAGAACGGATATCTCGAATGCAAGAGACTCTATGTTTTGAGGTGAAAGATCCTTCATAATTTGCACGTCAAAAATGCCAAATTCGATACTCGATTTGATTTTGTCGAGCGAGCCCGTCACCTTGGGATTGATTTCTATAAATGTTGAAACCTTGACTGCGGGATGAGTAAAGCCATAGATAAAAGCTGCAAGAGCACAAAGAAACGTTCCCATAACTATCAACCACTTCCATTTCCATAGCACACGCAGGTAGTCGATGAGTTCTATTTCATCATCGGGATAGTAGGTGTCTTGTACAGGAATTGGCTGTTGAGGCTGGTTGGTCATTTTGTTCTCCATGAGTTTTTAATTCCGCAGCTTATTTTTTCACCACAGAGCTACCCAAATTTTTTACTTTTTTTGTTTAAGTTGGAGATATGGAAACTGAAGGTTGAGAACTGAAATATCAAATCAGGTTATAACCGCTGACAATGATTACTTGGCGCTATACTGGAAAGATTAAGGGCTCGCTCAAAAATAACTTCATATTTTGATGCGCCGATCCATCCCGCATGGCTACGTTGCTCGTCGGTTAAATAGCTCGCTATTCGCCCTCCTTGCGTCTTGCCATGCGAGCGCCTCAACACCTGAAAATATAAATTTATTTTTGAGCGAACCCTAAGGTTTGATTACCGGTTTTCCGAATATGACGTTTGGCGTGATCTCAATTCTATCATGTTTTTTCATTGTTTCCTCCTATTACTCTGTCAACCTTGGGATTCAAGAAGCAAATTTCTGGCTCCTTAGCGCCGCTATCCTGCGGCGACCTTGCGGTTGTCAGAAGTAATTCCATCAAGATACCACCACCAATGAGATGGAAGAATATGTGCTCTTCTCCGCATTTCTGCCAGATTCGCAACTTCTGAGATACATTCTATTAGAGAATCTGCCATTTGCAGCAACTGGCGGTCCAATCCTTCCAGACGCGCCCTGTCCGGCTCATCAAGAAGAGGCTCCCTTGATGCAAGACGACTACGAACATCCAGAATTTCAAGCGCTTCAAAGCCGCTCACAGCTAAATGATCAATAGCCCCTGAAATAAAATCCATCAAATCTTTGCTTTTTTTGTCCATTGCAAAATCTCCTTTACACGCCCCAAAAAAATAAAGCCGCGACGTTCCAGATACTCATCTATATTTTGAGGCGGGAAAGCGGTTTCCATAAGCCCGCCCCGTCCAAAAATAACAAGCCATTCATTGTTTGCCGCAAATCCCCGCACAGCATAATAATGGGTTCCCATGAAATCATAGAGATACACAATATTTCCTACATTTCTCACAATATCATAAATAACTTGTTCATAGTCAGCCAAAGTGCCAGACAGGTGTTTCATACGCCGGCGTTTTTTGAGATGAGCAATATCTTTACCGGATTTCCAGTAAACTTTGTTGCAAATCGCCTTAAGGGCATCAATAAGGGCTACCCACTCCTCGTCAGATAAAACATTTTCAATAATTTTGATTATAAAAGTTTTCTCTGGCATTGATTTAATTTCTTTGCCGGTTTTCAGGATAACATGTTATGCAAGTCTTTTAAACCCGATACTTGAAGGTTTTCCGATGTTGTTTTTCCCCTTTCCGGTATCCTTTCAAGTTGGTGATTGGCTGATTGATTTGTTGATTCATGGTGTGACATCTTCAGCAACTTTGCTCCGCGGAGCACACTAAGGCATAAAACATCAGGCCTTGCAAACGTTTTCCGCATACCATTTATATGTTTCTGCTATCCCTTGTTCCATGCCGATTCTTGCCCTCCAGCCAATAGAGTTTATTTTAGAGACATCGAGACGTTTCACAGGAGTGCCGTCAGGCTTGCCGGTGTCAAAGCGAATACTTCCTTTAAATCCCGTAAGCCCTGCAATTATCTCAGCCAACTCACGGATAGTTTGGTCTTTGCCAACACCAATATTGATGATTTCGCTACCGTTATAATTGTTCATAAGAAACAAACATGCATCAGCAAGGTCATCTACATGTAGAAATTCCCGCCTGGGTGATCCTGTTCCCCAAATCTCCACCTCTGATTGCCCTTTTATTTTGGCCTCGTGAAACTTTCTAATGAGTGCAGGGAGCACGTGACTCGTTTTTAGATCAAAATTATCATTTGGCCCATAGAGGTTCGTCGGCATGACAGATAAAAAGTTGGTTCCATATTGCCGGTTATAAGCCTGGCACATCTTTATTCCAGAGATCTTGGCTACAGCGTAAGGTTCGTTGGTTGGTTCCAAAGGCCCGTTAAGAAGGTATTCTTCTTTCATGGGCTGAGGGCAGTTTTTAGGATAGATGCATGAGCTGCCCAGGAAAAGCATTTTTTTGACTTTAAAAACATAAGAAGCATGTATGATATTGGTTTGAATAGTAAGGTTGCTATAAATAAATTCAGCCGGATAGGCGTTATTGGCATAAATACCCCCTACCCTTGCAGCAGCAAGAAACACATAGTCAGGTCTCTCTTTGCGAAAGAACTCTTCTACCTTCTCCTGTCTTGTGAGGTCCAGTTCTGCATGTGTACGAGTAATGAGGTTTTTGCAACCCTCAATTTCAAGTCTTCGCATAATTGCCGATCCAACAAGACCGCGATGACCAGCTATATATATCTTTGAGTCTTTATCCATGGCTAAAAAAGGGCGAATGGTAAAAGGCTAAGGGTTAAAGGTTTTTGATCGTGCTTTTATTAAATTTGACAACATACCTGATATTTCTTTACATCTTTGTTCTAATAATTCAAAAGTATCTTTATTGAGATATCCTATTTCAAAGGCTATTATGGCTTGTGTTAATACCTCTGCAGATGAACCTTTTGCGATATAGAAAAATCTAACTGCTTCTTTGTCAGTCTTTCTTTCATCACCTTCTGCGATATTACTTGGGATAGATACTGCAGCACGTCTTATCTGATCTTTTAAGCTGTAATCTTTTCCAAAATTGCCAATATTCGTTATTTTGTAAATATATACGGAAAGGTCTTTGGCTTTTTGCCAAACCTTAAACTCTTTAAAACCGTCTTTACCCAAATTATCTTTCCCTTCGCCATTAGCCATTAGCCTTTAGCCCTTTGCCATTAGCCCTTTGCCATTAGCCATTAGCCCTTAGCCATTAGCCTTCAGCCTTTTAGCTTATCCGGCTTTACTCAAACTGGTTTAACATGCGGAAGCCGGCGGTTTGGCAAAACCTGTCTTTCTCTGCCTCTTTAAGGTCTTCTCGAACCATAATCTTTACCAATTCATCAAATAATACTTTAGGTTCCCAACCCAGTTTTGTGCGGGCCTTTGTGAAATCACCCTGAAGAAAGCCTACATCCGTAGGCCTGAAATAACGTGGATCTATCTGTATAAGGATTTTTCCGGTCTCTTTATCTTTACCTGCTTCTTCAACACCAGTTCCTTCCCATACAACTTTTATCTCAACCTCTTTAAAAGCTTTTTCCACAAACTCTCTTACTGAATGGGCTTCTCCTGTGGCAACGACATAGTCTTCCGGTTGTTCCTGCTGTAGCATCAGCCACATAGCCTTTACGTAATCGCCGGCATAACCCCAATCTCTCTTGGCGTCCAGATATCCCAGATACAACTTTTCCTGCAATCCCAGTTTTATTCTTGCTACTGCCCTTGTAATCTTACGGGTTACAAAGGTTTCACCTCTCACGGGTGATTCATGGTTGAAAAGAATCCCATTACAGGCAAAAATATTATATGCTTCACGATAGTTGATTGTAATCCAGTACGCATAGAGTTTTGCGGCTGCATACGGACTTCGTGGATAAAAGGGGGTGGTTTCAGACTGTGGAGTCTCCTGAGCCTTACCATAAAGCTCACTGGTAGAGGCCTGATAAAATCGTGTTTTATCTTCCAGATGCAGGATCCTTATTGCTTCCAGGATGCGTAATGTCCCTAATGCGTCGGCATTAGCAGTATACTCCGCTGTTTCAAAGGAAACCTGGACATGACTCTGAGCAGCCATATTATATATTTCGTCAGGCTGCACATCCTGGATTATGCGTATAAGATTCGTGGCGTCTGTTAAATCTCCATAATGCATGAAGAAACGAACATCTTCCTCATGCGGATCTTTATATAAGTGGTCTATCCGTTCTGTATTAAATGATGATGATCTGCGTTTAATACCATGTACTTCATAGTCCTTTTTCAATAGAAGCTCAGCTAAGTAAACTCCATCCTGACCCGTGATTCCTGTTATGAGTGCTTTTTTCATAAACATTGTCCTTTCATCTGTTGAGACCCTTGGAACCTTCTCAAATCGTAACTATTTTATTAGCGGACACTCCCTTTTCTATAATATCATCTAAAATTATCTCTCTTGATTCAATTGCGGTAATAAGGATTCTGTCAAATGAAAGTGAGTTAAGATAAACAGAATCTAAAACTGAATATCCCAAAAATTGTTCGCCTGCCTTTAGCATATCTACAATAGCAACTATTTCAATGGATGTCTCCTGTAAAGATATATATGCAATTTCAGCAAAGTCACTTGCTCCGCAAAAAACAATTAAACCGACTCCCTCTGCCTCAAGTTTTTGAAAAAGTTTACGGAGTTTGTGGCGGGCATCCTTGTAAAACCTATAAGAATGCTGGATATACTTATATGCC
>JAIVWD010000096.1:0-10398 GCA_049190315.1 Deltaproteobacteria bacterium
TACCTGAACACCCTCCATGTGGTGTTTTATGTCCTTCATCTGTTCTCTGATAGTTTTGCAGTCGCCCACTGACATAGGGAATTTAATTCCACTATAAATACTTTCAAGCAGGTGGTCTGATGAACTGGCCACCTGGTTCATGGCGGTTTCTTTATGTATGACCAGACTTTTATAGAGACTTAGTCCCATGAAGAAGCCAACAACCATTATGGTTGCCACAAGAATCTTAGTCCTCATTCTTGTATTCTTTAAAATAGTATCTATCGGATTCATTTTAATATCACCTCCAATATGTATGGGGTGTTTGGACTGTTACCTAATATAACTGGTATCACAAATCCATTGCAAGAGGAAAAAAGGGGGATAAAAAAAGAATTTTCAGCAGATTTATAGGGATAGCAGGGCAGGGGGGTAACTACTCAGGTGAAAGGCTGAAGGCTGAAGGTGGAAGCTTCCTGAGAGCCTTCGGACTTCAGCCTTCAGCCTATCTACCTTCATACATTATTCCTTATTTTTGTTTATTTCTTCTATAATTTTCTGCGATATCTGAGCAGGGACTTCGTCATAATGTGATAATTCCATTGAAAATGTTCCACGACCGCCTGTCATAGAATTAAGATCCGGCGCATAAGTTAAAAATTCCGCCATAGGCACGTGGGCATTTATGACCTGATTTTTACCTTTGGTATCCATTCCCAGCACCCTGCCTCGCCTGCTGTTCAGATCACCCATAATATCTCCCATAAATTCATCGGGTGTAATTATTGAAACCTTCATTACAGGCTCCAGAAGAACCGGCTTTGCTTCTTCGGCAGCCTTTTTAAAAGCAAGAGAACCCGCGATCTTAAAAGCCATTTCAGAAGAATCTACTGCATGATATGATCCATCATCAAGCGTAACCCTGAAATCAACAAATGGGAACCCGGCAAGGACTCCCTTCTGGCAAGCTTCCAGTATCCCTTTTTCCACAGCAGGGATGTAAGTTTTAGGTATTGCGCCACCAACGATAGCATTAACAAATTCAAATCCCTTGCTTCGTTCTAAAGGTTCCATCTGAATCCAGCAGTCGCCATACTGACCATGTCCGCCTGACTGTTTTTTGTGTTTTCCCTGAACACGCACCTTTTTTTTGATTGTCTCTTTATAGGGAACTTTCGGAATATTTAAGAGGACTTCAACATTAAACTTTCTTTTAAGCTTTTCAATAGTAGCCTCAATATGTACCTGGCCTCTTCCGGATAAGAGGATTTCCTTTGTTTCAGAATTCCTGGTAAGTTTTAAAGCCGTATCTTCCTCTAACAACTTTGAAAGAGAAATAAAAACTTTATCTTCATCTCCTTTTGTCTTGGATTCAAGAGAAAACGAAATAAGTGTTGGAAGTGGTTCCACGCATTTGAATTTTACTTTATTACTTTCACTGCAAAGCGTATCACCGGTAGTGGTATTTTTAAGTTTGGCTACAGCAACAATGGCTCCTGGGCCTGCTTCGTTAATTGGTTTCTGTTCTTTGCCTGTAACCATTAAAAGCTGGTTGAATCTTTCTTTTGACTCTTTGTTTGAATTATAGAAAGTACCGTCTGATCCCAGCGAACCTGATACAATTCTGAATATTGAAAGACGGCCGGCATATGGATCTGTCACTGTCTTAAATACAAATGCGGAAAAAGGTGCCTCAGGGTCGGGATGACATTCGATTTCGTTTTCGCCCGATGGATCAGTACCGATTATGGAACCCCTGTCAAGGGGCGAAGGCATACAATTGACAATAAAATCTGAAACAAGATCTATGCCTATATTCTTTATTGCAGAGCCACAAAGCACAGGTGCAAATGCCCTTGATAAAATTCCTTTTCTTAAAGCCGCCTCAATATCATCATTTGACAAGGTTTCGCCTTCAAGATACCTTTCGAGGAGTTCATCATCAGCCTCAGCAATATTTTCGACAAGCGCTTCACGTTCACTCTCCACCAACTCCTGCATATCTGATGGTATATCAATTTTTTTTGCTTTGCCTTCAGTATTATATGTATAAGCTTTCATGCCGACAAGATCGACAACTCCTTTAAATTCGGATTCAGCACCTATTGGAAGTTGAAGAATAATCGGTTTTGGTTCAAAAGTATCTACAGAATCTTTTAAAGTGCGAAAAAAATCCGACCGTTCCCTGTCCAGTTTATTTATGAAAATAACGCAAGGCAGATCTAATTCACCAGCAAAATCCCATGCCATCTCGGTCTGAACTTTCAAACCATCAACAGCATCTATAACGACAACAACCGCATTAGCTGCCTGCATACAGTTTCTAGTATCTGAAAAAAAGTTCTGATCACCCGGCGTATCAATTATACTTACTATCTGTTTTTTCCAGTTGTATTGGTGAAATCCAGTGCTTAAACTCATTGTTCGTTTAAGCTCTTCCGGCTCAAAGTCCATCACAGTATTGCCGTCTTCAACACGTCCCAATCGTTTGATAACTCCAGCATTATATAGCATGACTTCCGCCAGAGAAGTTTTCCCTGCGCCTCCATGGGCAACAAAAGCAATATTTCTTAATTGTTTAACTATTTCACTCACTTAAAACTCCTCTCTGATTGAATTAGCGCCTTTCGGGCGAGCTTTTAGCTCTTAGCTAATAGCTGATAAACTTAACAGACACACTTAAGCGTGGTTTGTTATGGCCAAAAAATTTCTTTTATATGTTTAACCTAAATAAATCAAGATTAAAAAGCAGGGATCAGGGGTCAGGGGTCGGGTGTTAGAGAAATAAAAAACTCCTTGTTTCCCTTGGAACCAAGTATTGGCGAAGGAATGACTGGCTCGCATTTCAGACCTGTTTTAGTAAAAAATTCTGAGAGATCCTTTATAACCTCATTATGAAGATTAGAATCGCGAACCACACCGCCTTTTCCGACCTTGCCTTTACCAACTTCAAACTGTGGTTTTATCAGCGCAATAATTTTGGAATCTTGTTTTAAAAACTTAATTACTGAGGGTACAACAATTTTGAGGGAAATAAAGGAAACGTCTATAGTAATGAGATCCACGAGTTGGGGCAGGGTATCAGCAGAAATATTCCGAATATTTGTACGTTCTATAACAACGACTCTTGGATCCTGCCTCAGCTTCCAATCCAGTTGTCCATATCCGACATCTACGGCAAAAACACAGTCCGCGCCATGCTGCAACAGACAGTCTGTAAATCCGCCGGTAGATGCGCCCACATCAAGACATACAAGGCCGTCAACTTTTATTTTAAAAGATTTTAATGCTTCTTCAAGTTTAAGACCGCCCCTGCCGACATATGGAATATCTGTTCCTTTCAGAACAATATCGTCATCTTTAGCTACAAGAACTCCCGGTTTATCTATTCGCTGGTCATTTACAAAAACCTTGCCTGCCATTATCAAAGCACGGCCGCGTTGACGACTTGATACTAATCCTTTTTCAATAAGCAGCACATCAAGCCTTGCCTTCTTTGAGACCTTTGCAAAACCCCCTCTTTTGCCCAATTTCTGTGTCAGGCTCAAATTTTAATCCACCTTCCACCTTCCACCTTCAGCCTATATCCATAAGTTCCCTGGCGGCATTTACTATGGAGGATGCATCTATGTTATATTTAGATCTGAGAAGTTCCTGCGGGCCATGCTCGACAAAAATATCAGGTATGCCTATACGTTTAAGGTGAAATGAAGTTATTCCTTCATCATTCAGGCATTCAAGGACTGCGCTCCCGAATCCGCCCTGTCGTACATTTTCTTCAATAGTTATTATTCTCGGTATTTTTTTTGTTAGAGAAGTTATCAATTCACTATCAAGAGGCTTTACAAAACGACAGTTTACAACAGTAGATGATATATTATGTTCTTCAGCTAACTTTGAATGCGCAGAAAGAGCTTCACATACAGGTCTGCCTATAGCCAATATAAGTATGTCGCTACCTTCTTTAAGAACTTCTCCCTTACCAATCGGCAAAGGGACAATATCCTCTGAAATATTTACGCCTGTCCCTCTTCCACGCGGATAACGAAAGGCAATTGGTCCATTGTGGCTCAGAGAAGTTACAAGCATTCGACGCAATTCATTTTCATCCTTTGGGGCCATCACTACCATATTAGGGAGGCTTCTGAAATAAGATAAATCGAATAAACCATTATGTGTAGCTCCATCATCGCCGACAATGCCTCCTCGATCAACCGCAAAAATCACCGGAAGCGCTTCTATACATACATCATGCAATATCTGGTCATATGCTCGCTGCAAAAAAGTAGAATATATTGCCACTACAGGTTTAAATCCCTCTGTAGCCAGACCTGCAGCAAAAGTAACACCATGCTGTTCAGCAATCCCGACATCAAAAAACCTTTCAGGATATGTCTCTGCAAATTTAGTCAGTCCGGTTCCTTCAGGCATAGCGGCAGTTACAGCAATAATTTTATCATCTTTTTCGGCCAGTTCCACCATGGTATTGCCAAATACTTCTGTATAGGAAGGAACAGGGCCTTTTTCCTTAATACAATTGCCCGTTTTAACCTCGAAACTTCCAACGCCATGAAAATAGACTGGATTTTTTTCAGCAGGAGGATATCCCTTCCCCTTTTTTGTAGTAACGTGAAGAAGAACAGGTTCTTTAAGATATTTGATATTATTAAGTATATCTATAAGGTGATTAAGCTTGTGACCATTTATGGGGCCAAAATATTCAAAGTTGAATGCTTCAAACAGTATTCCAGGAGTTATCAAATTCTTTAAAGATTCCTCTGAACGCTTTGCAAATTTATATACATCGCCACCGATTTTGGGTAATGATTTAAGAAAATCGCCCAGCTCTTTTTTAAAATCCTGCATATATTTTGCAGAAAAAGTTCTGCTCAAAAGTGATGATACAGCGCCGACATTACGGGCAATTGACATATCGTTGTCATTAAAAATAACAATAAGATCCTTATGTATGTCTCCAGCCTGATTTAGTCCTTCAAAAGCCAGCCCGGCAGTCATGGAACCATCCCCTATAACCGCTACAACTTTTGATTCATCGTTTTTTAAACGTTTGGCGCACGCCATACCAAGGCTTGCAGATATTGATGTGCTGCTGTGTCCAGTTGAAAATGCATCATAAGGGCTTTCACTCATGCGCGTAAACCCGCATATTCCCTGGTATTGTCTAAGTGTATGGAACTGTTCTCTGCGTCCTGTAATGAGCTTGTGGGCATAAGCCTGGTGCCCTACGTCCCAGATTATCTTATCATCAGGAGCATCAAAAACATAATGGATTGCAATAGTAAGCTCAACAACGCCCAAGCTTGACGCAAGGTGCCCGCCATTTTTAGACACGACATCAACTATAACATTGCGTATTTCCGCAGCAAGAACAGGGAGATCCGACCGTGAAAGACTTTTTAAGTCTGAAGGAGAATTAATTTTTTCTAATAAACTCAACTACAACACCTCTTTTATAAGGTAAAAGGTAAAAGGCTGAAGATAGAAGGCTGAAGGTGAAAGGGAGCTTCAGCCTAACACGCTATTTCTAAGACTTCTTGTGCAAGAAGTCGGTAGTCCATACAAAACAGCGCAGGTGGTTTAAAAAAAGGACTCATTACAATCCCAACACTTCGTAAGTAGCTGATTTTCTTAACCTGCATTGTTTTGCAGGGACTACCAAAAAGTCTTGAATAACCTAATTCGTTGCAAGATGATTGATATGCTTACCTTCAGCCTTCTACCTTCCACCTTCAGCCTATTTACCTGAATATTTATTTCTTCCTTTCAATTATATAATATCCGATAGCCCTGAGAGAATCGGAATTATTATCAAAATCATCAAGAGCCTGCAAGGCGTTATGTACAAGTTCTTTTGCAAATTCTTTGGATTTGTTTAATCCCATTATAGACGGATATGTGCTTTTCCCACGGGCATTATCAGTGCCTACAGCCTTTCCCATAACAGCAGGATCACCTTCGATATTAAGAATGTCATCAGTAACCTGAAATGCAAGACCTATATTCTTTGCATAAATTTCAAGCTGATCAATCTGCTTTGGACTTCCACCGCCTAACATGGCGCCGGAAAATATTGAAGCTTCAATAAGGGCTCCTGTTTTCAGGGAATGCATATCTTCAAGTTCTTTTAGAGAAAGCAAAGTACCTTCTGATGCTATATCTCTCATCTGCCCCTCTATCATACCGTTGTGTCCGGCAGCAAATGAAATTTTATGTATAACTCTCAGCCGGTTTGATGAATTATTTTCATTAATTAAATTAATTGATGAAAGAATCCGGAAGGCCAAAGTAAGAAGTGCGTCACCTGCGAGAACAGCCGTAGCCTCGTCAAATGCCACATGACACGTGGGCTTTCCCCTTCGCAGATCATCATTGTCCATTGCGGGCAGATCATCATGGATTAGAGAATAGGTGTGGACCATTTCAAGAGCGCAAGCTGCGGGCAAAACATCATCTGCGTTTCCTCCAACAGCTTCAGATGCGGCAATGCACAAGATAGGCCTTATCCGCTTTCCGCCGGCCATAAGAGAATAATGCATTGCTTGAACAATGCGGCTGGAATTTGCAGCATTATTCAGAATCTCATTAATAAAAGCATTAACTTTTTTACGCTTTAAAATAAGGTATGAATTCAGATCAAAACTGGATGCCGGATTTTTAATCATCTTTTGATTCATTCTCAGGCATGAAAGGTTCCTCAGCGATATTGCCCTTATTATCATGCAATAAAACACTAATCTTTTTTTCAGTTTCATCCAGTTTTTCAGAACAAAATTTTGAAAGCTTAACGCCTTCTTCAAATTTTTTCATAGCTTTCTCAAGGGGCAGATTTCCGGATTCAAGCTCCTGAACTATCTGCTCAAGCTGTTTTAAAGATTTTTCAAAACTTATCTTAGCCATTATATGATTTTCCTTCTACACGACAAATTAAAGAACCTTTAGCTAACATTACCTCAAGCTCCTGACCTGATTTTACTGTTTTTGGATCCCTTACAACGACTGCATCAGGAATAGTTCTCGTTATACTATAACCACGATCCAGTATAGCAACAGGACTTAAATCATTCAGCCTTGAAGCAAGAACAATTGTCATAGAACGCATGTTTTGTATATATATATCTATAGATGACAGAAGGTTGTCATTTAATCGTTTAAGCGTTACATTAAGATTATCGATATGTTTATAAGGACTATTTGCATATAAACTTCTGGACATCCATATAAGCTGAGAGCGCCGTTTATCTATAATATTATATATGGATTTTAATAACCTATTTATATAATCATCAATTCTTAGTCTGAAATCCTGAATATTTTTTCTTGGATCAACAAGGCGATTATTCAGTTCGTTTAAACAGCTATTTAACTTGTCAATGTTATTATATATTCTTGCGATTAAATTTTTAAACATTTCATCGCATCTATTTTTGAGTTCATTTTTAAGCGGAACAACAAGCTCGGCTGCAGCAGAAGGAGTCGGCGCTCTAAGATCAGCAACAAAATCAGATATTGTATAATCGGTCTCATGGCCAACAGCAGAAATTACAGGAATCTTTGATGCAAATATAGCTCTCGCAACTTCCTCAGAATTAAATGCAGCAAGATCTTCTATGGAGCCGCCACCTCTTGCAAGAATTACCACTTCAGCACCGCCATCGGATTCAGCAAGTTTATTTATAATATCAAAAGCTGAAACAATTTCCTGAACAGCACCATCACCTTGAACTTTAACAGGTATAATTTCAATAGGAATATTATAAAAGCGCCTGTGAATAATATCTATAATATCATGAATTACAGCGCCGCTTGGAGATGTTATTATACAAATTTTATTTGGCAAAAAGGGAAGGGGGCTTTTATATTTATCGTCAAAAAGGCCCTCCTCGGAAAGACGGTTTTTTAGTTTTTCAAAACCAAGCTGCAAAGCGCCAATACCTTTTGGCTCGATATATTCAAATATAATTTGATAATTTCCACGAGGTTCATAAAGATTTATCCTGCCCAATCCAATAATGCTCAACCCATCTTCAAGTATAAATTTTAGTTTTTTGTTCTGGCCACGAAACATCACGGCTCTTATCTGGGCATTTTCATCTTTTAATGTAAAATAAAAATGCCCGGAAACAGGTGTGCTTAAGTTCGATATTTCTCCTGATATCCATACAAAAGGAAAGCTTTCTTCAAGTAATGTTTTAAGTTCTGATGTTAACTCGGAGACCGTATATATTTTTCTTGTATTCTGGCTCATACAGATAATTAGTGTCCGAAAAGTATTTTTTTCAATATACTGGCAATAGGTTCAGCTTATTTACCGATGTGAAGATTTGTGAAAAAGCCATTAGCCATTAGCTGTCAGCTCTTGGCTGAATGTGTTATCTGTTTGATTTTTTAAGCTAAAGGCTAATTGCTAAAAGCTAACTACTAAAAATCTTCGATTTGAGAATAGCATCCAACTGACTATAATTTCAGGTGTTTTGAGTTTTCGTCCAGCCACTAATTACGTTCCGTTAATCCTGAAATTTAAAATTATCACAGATAAGAATTTCATTCAATGTTTTTTAATCTACAGATTCAGGGCAAACGCATTTGGAAAAATAAAATCAGTTTAAAAGGGAGGGGCTTAAAGGTTTTTTCTCCAGACGATATCTTTTTCAGTTTACAGGATATATCGCCGTGACCCGATATTTATGATTTGATGCACAGATTAGCTCGTTTTTTAAAATATTTTTACAAAATCATGAAATATCGGATCACCCCATACAGCATAAGTTGATATTGGCTGGAGAAAAAATTTTAAGCTCCGGACTGATTCCAAATTGATTCCAAATTGAGAGGCTTTTTTTGGATTTCAACAACGTCTGATAAGGTATATTATGTAAACTTTCAGCAAAAAAGCCGAATATAACTGAAGGTGAAAGGCTGAAGACTGAAGCCCGAAGCTCCCTTCCACCTTCAGTCTTCTACCTTCAGCCTATCCACCTATTTTCAACCAAGAATATCGCGAACAGCCGGCATGACATATATATTTTCGTGCGGCATTTTGCCTAAGAACTCTGCAAGAATACTAATTTTTTTCTGCACGGATATATTTTTGTCCATGATAAAAAGATTCTTGCCTTTTACCTTGCAAAACCCGCTTTTCGCCCTAACTCCCGCTTTTCGCAGGTTTTGCTCCGACACCTCAATGTCAAGTTTTTCTGCGAGTTCACAAAGGTTTTTATATAATTGGACCGGTTTCATATAGCAGACTTTTTTTGACAGGATTAACAGGATGATCAGGATATAAAAACATAAATTACTATACTATTTAAGTTAGTTATTAATATATCTATAATGTTATACTTTAAAAAAACTTATTTCTTGAATATGCTATAAAATGTGTTATTATTAATATTGTTAAAGCAACCACTCAACCATTTAACGTAACTTCTCAAAAAGTTCGGCTAAAGATAAAAACATGTAATTTGCCCGGATTTATTGAGAAGTTACCATTTAACTACTTAACTATGCACTTTTCCGGTTTATCCGGCTCAGGAGGTAACATGCAAAATTCTATTCCATACAGCAAACCGCAAACCAATATAATGGTTAATGAATTTATCCGCAGCGTTTACAACTGGATGGCCATTGGCCTTGGACTTACCGGTTTTGTCGCATTTTATGTATCCAACAGCCAGACATTATCTAATTTCATATTCGGAAATAAACTTGTATTTTTTGGCCTGATTATAGCCGAACTTGGCCTTGTTTTTTACCTGAGTGCAAGAGTGCAAAAAATACAGGCTTCAACTGCAACAGCTATGTTCGTTATTTATTCCGCATTAAACGGAGCTACTCTTTCTTTTGTTTTTCTTGTATATACCAGCTCATCTATAACTTCCACATTCTTTATATGCTCTGCAACTTTTATTACTTGCAGTGTTTATGGAATGATAACCAAACGTGACCTGACCTCACTTGGTGGATTCATGGCCATGGGGCTTATCGGGATTATAATTGCTTCTGTTGTTAACCTTTTTATCCGAAGTTCCGGGATGAGTATGATAATAAGTTATATCGGCGTGTTGGTTTTTGTTGGGTTGACCGCCTATGATACACAAAAGCTGAAACGCATGGCTCTTTCCCAGCCGGCCGGAGTTGACGCCGGGGTTGTTAGAAAAGGTGCAATTTTAGGGGCACTTACATTATATCTTGATTTTATAAATCTTTTCCTTATGCTGCTGAGAATACTTGGGGACAGGAGATAGTCTATATGATTGTTGATTTATGATTGATGATTGAAGGTATTCTATTAATTTTATAACAAAAAGACAGAGCGAAGCGATTCCACAAATCAACAATCAACAATCAACAATCAACAATCAACAATCAACAGTCAACAGTCATCAATCCCCAATAGAT
>JAIVWD010000097.1:0-10297 GCA_049190315.1 Deltaproteobacteria bacterium
TCCTCATATATCTTCTCAAGCTCTTCGAGCGCAAAATCTGTCCAAACGATTATTCCTTTTAAATCTAATGAAACACTTTTTCCGACAACGTTGGCCGTGTCAGAATAAGCCTCTTTTGAGATGGAAAATGTGTTGTGTTTTGAACAGTGAATAAGTTGAATGCGGTTTTTGACCATGTTGCTAATTTTTACCAAATTTGGATTTGGGCAACAGCCCGTTGATTCATAAAAATTTCGGGTTAACTGTTGGCTGCGAAAGTATAATTACCTTTAAAAAACTCCTCCACATACCAGTCTATCTGGCCGTCATCAGACAGTACCATGTCCAGAAGGCGGACAGATCCGAGCAACCTGCCTATCATGTCGAGTTTTTTCTCGATAAGAGCCCTGTCATACTTTTTTAATTCGCCCCTGATCATATCGCCTTTTTGCTCTACCCTGAACAACAGCTTCTTGAGGATTAAAGCTATTAGAGTTGCCCTTCTGGACCTCCTGCCTATGTCGGCAGCTCCTCCTTTGAAATAAAAGGTGATATAGTTATCATTAACAACAGGCCCGCAATATGTATCGATTGTTGCAAAGTGGTATCCCAGGCGTGAATTGAAATTTAAGTATTCGCCCGAAATGACGGCGTAATTTGGCCCTCCCATGCGGCCTTCTTTTAATGGGTCCCGAAATACCGATTCTGCAACAATAGAAGCAAGCCCGCCCCAGTTTATTCCTATATCGCCGGACCACTCTACGTCTTTGTGAGTCATTCCATTTAGCAATGCTTTGAAAGGTACGGAAATTACATCTTCTTTTTGCGCTTCGCGCGCTTCAGGATCGATCGAAAGACCGCCTCCCAGGTCAATTACGTAAATGCTCAGCGGTAGAGAGCTATAAAGACGGATAGCGATATTTTCTTTAGATTTAATATCATCACTGATCCGAAACATTTTACGCATTGCCATCTCGTGTGCAAAACGGATTATGTCGTGGATTGTCCGGCATGAATCCGGATTAAAATTATCCTGCTTGGGATCTAAAAGATTCAATGGCGCAATCTTCTTCAGGGCAGCCTGGGCCGCCTTGTATGTTGGGCTCCCCTTCATTGGATTGACAGCTTTTTTTTCCTTTAAAAGCTTTTCCACGCGGCCTTTATAAACAATCCTGTTAGTAGCATCCACTGTAATCTCGTCGCTATGTTCAATTACAGAGGTGGCATTATGTGTTCCTACAAGTGTGGGTATTTGAAATTCCCTGGCTACGGAAGCCATGTGTCCTGCAACACTCCCCACATCGGTAACAATTGCTCTTATACGGCCCATTGCCGGGACATAGCGGGGAGATGTTTGATGGGCTATCAAAATAGCGCCTTGGGGTATATCATAAAGATTGTGATCTGATTTCAACACATAGGCAAGACCTGAGGCAGTCCCCTCTGAAGCTGAAGCGCCGCCTTTGATCAGGACAGGGTGATCAGCAAGCTCTTTTTCGGAGACATCTGGAGATGTTGTCGGCGTTTCTGCAGGAATAAACTTTAATGACTTCTTCAAAGGCCGTGCCTGTAATATGTAGAGCCTGTTTTGCTTGTCTATGGCCCACTCGATGTCCAGAGCAACGCCATAGTGACTTTCCAGTTTCAAACCATAGTCAACCAGAGTCTTTATCTGTTCAGGCTCAAGACACGCCTTGTCCTTCAAGTCATCGGATACAGCTTCATCCTTTGTTCCTCCTTCTGCATCGGTTTTGCAAATGGTTCCTTTGGTGGCGATTTCTGATTTTTCAATCTGCCTGTTCTGTTTATTAACCTGGTAAAAGTCGGTGTCAGTTGAGCCATCCACTGCGCTGACCCCTAATCCCCATACGGCACTGATCATAATGACTGCATGGCGGCTGTCATTCGGGTCAACAGTGTACATAACCCCGCCGACTTGAGCATCTACCATTATTATACAGGCCACGCTCATGATTACATCCTGATCCAGATATCCCCTGCTGCGGCGGTAGTAAAGAGCCCTTGAGTTAAAGGTGCTTGACACAACTTCTTTGTATGCATGTATGAGATTTTTTTCGGTTACGTTTAAAACCGTGGAGTGCTGGCCGGCAAAACTGGCCTCAGAATCTTCACTGGTTGCGCTGCTTCTGACCGCGAGTCTTATATCTGATCCTGATTTATGCTTAAGTTCAATTGCTGCATTGCGCAATTCTCTTTTTAGATCGTCCGGAAGTTCAGCATTCAATATAAGAGACTGAATTTCCGGGCTGATTTTCAGAAGTGTTTCGGTATCATTGACATCCAGTCCCCTCAATTTACTGTCTATCAATTTTGAAAGATCGTTATGATCAAGAAAGTGCTGGCAAGCATAAGCTGTCACCGCAAAACCCTGCGGCACGGGAAGGCTGACTCTGTTATATACTTCGCCTAAATTGGCTGCCTTGCCGCCGACTTCAGCCATGTTGTCCCTGCTTAGCATCTCGAGTGGAAGGATCAGGTTTGTTTTATCAAGTTTTTTCTTTTGCTCTAACTCTTTAAGGATGGTGGTGCCTATTTTTTCAGTAACATCAAAGAGTTGTGGATATTCTCCCCCTGAGAGTTCGTTCAGGTCTTCAACAATACTGTAAACTTCGCCTATCAATATTTCAGACTGGGTAAACACATAGGCCAGGGTAAAAGGCTTGTCCCTGTAAAAGACATGCTCAAGATCGGTGATTATTTTAAGAGCCCGGTCGTTTGAAGTCAGTAGTCTTTTAAAGCATTCATACTTTCGTTTAAATATGCTTTTATCGGGCGAAATGCGGTCACCGATCTTACTTTTTCTGAACAGATCAAATACGTTGAACATAAAAAAATCCTTCAACAAAAAAAGGCACTCCGCTCTAATTTGACGGAGTGCCCTTTTTTGTTATAAACTATTCAGCTAAACTACAGTTACATTTACGGCGGCAGGACCCTTTTGCCCTTGCTCGATGTCAAATGTAACTTTATCGCCCTCATTAAGGGATTTAAACCCAGATGTGTTGATTCCTGAATGATGAACAAATACATCCGGACCATCTTCCTGTTCAATGAATCCAAAACCTTTTTGGTTACTGAACCATTTCACAATTCCATTAGCCATAGTGATAATCTCCTTTCAAAAAAATTCTAATGGTTCCAGACTTCAGGTTATTGTCACTTTGACAAATAGATCTTTCCTTAAGAACGAAACCGGTATGCAATGCAATAAACGACACGTTTATAAAAATAAATCAAGATCGTTAAGCTTTTCTCCAAAGAATTTACCTTACTATTCTGACATTGGCCGCCTGCTGCCCATGACGTGTTTGCTTTATTTCAAATGTTACTTTGTCGGATTTTTGCAACGCAAAAAAGCCATGGTCTTTGATGCTCTTGCTGTGCATAAAAATTTCCCCATCGTTTTCGGTTTCAATAAAACCATAGCCTTTTTTCTCACTATACCATTTAACCGTTCCCTCTTTCATGAATAACCTACCTCTTAAAACATCTTTAAAAATATAATATCATTATAAAGAAACTCCTAAATCCAAATCAGATTTATTCATCTCCAGCCTGTAATGTTTTGTTAATGTCATAACTTCTGAATAATATCAAACAATCTCTAACCTAAGTTGAGTTATTTTTTGCGAAGAAATGTGCCAAGATCTTGATGCAGCAAGGTTTGCGAAAATCGTAGGCATACCAATGGATATGTCGAGACTTTTCGCAAGTCCTTGATGCGCAAGAGATTGGAGCAGGTCGAGTAAAAAATCGCTTAATTTAGGTCTAAATAAATATGAGGGACAATAAGGCATGCGAAAACTTAAAGCAATAGTGAATGTGAACCGTTACGTCAGGTGTTTACTTCTGTCCAGACTCCTGTATTGAACTGCCTCGGAAATGTGGTCAATCTTTATATCATTTTCAGCTTCAAGATCTGCAATAGTCCTGGCAATTTTAAGTATGCGATTGTATGCTCGTGCGGAAAGGCCAAGTTTATCTATGGCTGATTCCAGAAGGCTGCAAGATGCATCATCTATTTTACAGTATTTTTTTATATGGCGAGAGTTCATCTGAGCGTTGCAGTATATTTTTGATCTTGCAAATCTTTGAGACTGAAGTTTGCGTGCCGCTGAAACCCGGTTTCTGATATTCTCAGACGACTCTGAATCGAATTTTCCCATAAGATCCCTGTATGGTACGGCAGGAACTTCCACGTGAATATCTATCCTGTCCATAAGAGGGCCTGATATCTTTGATCTATACCTGTGGATCTGCTGATACGAACACCTGCACTCGTGCTTTGGATCGGAAAAATAACCGCAGGCGCATGGGTTCATTGCAGCAACCAGCATAAAACTTGAAGGATAGGTAATTGTTGAAGAAGCGCGGGAAATAGTTACTGTTTGATCTTCTAAAGGCTGTCGAAGAACTTCTAATACATGCTTTTTAAATTCAGAGAGTTCATCCAGAAAAAGTACGCCATTGTGTGCCAGGCTGACTTCTCCTGGTTTCGGAATTTGACCGCCGCCTATTAAACCTGCATCTGATATTGTATGATGAGGGGACCTGAAAGACCTTTTTGTAATAAGCGCCTGGCCTTTTGCAAGCATTCCAACTACAGAGAATATTTTTGTGGTTTCAATGGATTCGTCAAACGTTATTGGAGGCAGTATGCTGGCAAGACGCTTTGCCAGCATAGTCTTGCCTGCTCCCGGAGGCCCGATCATGATAAGATTGTGGCCGCCTGCTGCTGCAACTTCCAATGCCCTTTTTACATGTTCCTGGCCCTTTACCTCGGAAAAATCCACATCGAATTTGTTATTTCTGTCAAATATAGCGGAAATATCTGTTACTTCGGCTGTAATTTGAGAGAATCCGCGGAAAAAACTTACTACCTGAGACAGGGTTTTTACAGGATAAACTGAAATTCCTTTTACTACAGATGCTTCCCTGCCATTATCGTAAGGAACAATTATCCCTTCATAGTTTGCTGTTTTTGCCGCTATAGCCATGGGAAGTGAGCCTTTTACAGGCTTAATACGACCATCCAAAGAGAGTTCACCTAAAACAAGATATTTGGAAATGACTTCTTGTGAAATAATGTTTGTTGCGGCTAATATTCCTAATGCTATAGGCAAATCAAAACCTGTACCCTCCTTTTTAATATTTGCCGGTGCTAAATTAACAGTTATCCTGTCATCCGGGAAAACAAAGCCTGAATTGTTAATAGCGGACTTAACTCTTTCTTTGCTTTCTTTTACAGAAGCTTCAGGAAGTCCCACAGTGGTAAAAGTAGGGAGACCTTGCATTATATCAACCTCAACTTCAATCAGGTATGCATCTATCCCGATAACAGCGCTGCTTAAAACTTTTGCAAGCAATCTTTTCTCCCCTATAATAAAGAAACAAGGTAACCGTTAACTGTGAACCGTGAACCTTAATACTTAAATAATAACAAATAGTGTAACTACTCGCGTAGTCAGGCTGAAGCTGTTTAGACTGAAGGCTGAAGGGGTCAGAAGAGCACGATTGCCGTACTTTGGCGGAAATATCTAATTCTTGCATCAAACATGGCTTTTAATGCGTTTTTTCCTAACAGTCTTCAGCCTTCAGCCTATCCACCTGAGTAGTTACCAAATAGTTTTATATAGAACAATCATTTTATATCTTTATTGTCAAACTTGACAAATTATTAAGGATGTGGGAAGCGTTAAACCGTTATGTTAAAAGAGAATATACACAATAAAAAAGAAAAAATCCTATTTGTAGATGATGAAGAAAGTATTCTGGATATAGCAAATGAATATTTTCAACAAAAAGGATATCAGGTGGTTACTGCAAAAAACGGGCTTGAGGCAGTAAAAATTTTAGGAGACGAAAGCATTGACTGCTGTTTCACCGATATTAATATGCCTGAAATGGACGGCCTCGAACTCGCTGAACATATAAGGAAAACCGATAATACTATACCTGTAATTATTATGACCGGTTATCCTTCCTTAGAAAATACGATCAAAACCCTTAAAAACGGCGTTGTAGATTTCTTGATCAAGCCGGTTAATCTTAACCAGATGGAGGTTTGTCTCAAGCGCGTTTTACGTGAACGACAGTTGTTTGTAGAAAACCTGATTTTAAAAAAGGAAGTAGAAGGTAAAGAACAGCTTGAAAGATTAAACAGAGAATTGCTCTATAAAGTTGAAGAACTGAACATCTTAAACAAAATAATGAGCGATTTTACAATTACCGGCTCAAGCTCCGATGTATTCAAGCGGTTAGTAGATACGACAATAAAGATCATGCATGCTGATGAAGCAAGCTTTTATGTAATCAATGAGGCTGCAAAAAGACCGTTTGAAGTTACTGCCGCTACATCAATCCCTGACAAGACTAAAAGCTCCGCCGGCATAGATACAGCCATCGAAAAGTTGATAATGGAGACTGTATCGGATGAGGTGCCGTTGTTGATTTCCGAAAACAAAGAAACAAGGGGTTTACCTGAAGATATATTATCATTTATGCTGGTACCGCTGGCAATCAGGGAAAAAGTATTTGGTGTTCTGACTGCATGCATAAAAAAATCCAGCATTCTTTTTACTGAAAAGGATTTATATTATTTATCATTTATGACGAACAAAGCAGCATATGCTATTGAAAATCTCGCTCTTTATGAGAATATTTACGAAAATCTGTTCTCAACTCTCTATGCATTTGTAAAAACTATAGAGGCAAGAGATCCATATACCCAGCAGCACTCAAACAGAGTGACCAGCATAGCAATCGTTATAGGAAAAGAGATGGGTTGCACTTCAGAGGAATTAGACATTCTCAATTTTGCGGGCCATCTTCACGACATTGGAAAGATAGGAATAAGGGACGCCATCCTGCTTAAACCAGGAACTTATACAGAAGAAGAGCATAATATTATCAAGGCGCATCCAAATATCGGCGCAAGTATAATAGGACAGTTAGGGTTGCTGGAGAGTGAAAAAGAAATAATAAAATGTCATCATGAGCGCTTTGATGGAACAGGGTATCCTGATGGTTTAAAAAATAAAGAAATACCATTGCTTGCACGCATACTTTCTGTTGCAGACGTTTATGATGCCATAGCCTCTGATAGAGCCTACCGAAAAAAGATGAAGAAAAACGGGATAATAAAAACGATTGAAGAAGGAAGCGGCACCCAGTTTGATCCTGATGTTGTAGATGCTTTTCTTAAACTCTATGATGAGGGAGTCATTGAAAAAATTATATAATGACCTTTGCAGGGGACTATAGATTTTCACAAGTCTGACAGTATTCCCTGCAATTCCTTTATTTTTCGTAGCCATTCACGGCTTGAAACTTGAAATTGGAAAGTAGAAATCTGGGAGAAATGAAGGCCCAATTTCTATTTTCAATGTTCTGTGAACGTTTACTATTTTTCTTTTTCCTTGAGCAGCTTGTGCTGGTAAGCCTCTCCTGTTTTGATAAGCAGTTCGTCGATATCACAAGGTTTCATTACATAATCATAAGCGCCTAATTTCATGGCTTCCATACCAGACTCGATCGAGGCATGTCCGGTAAGCATAACAATCTCTATGGCCGGCTGGAGCTGCTTGATCTGCTTCAAGGTTTCAATACCGTCGATTCCCGGCATCTTAACGTCTATAACAGCTACATCAAAAGACTTTTGTCTGACCAGATCTATAGCCTCCTTGCCGCTTGCTACATCCGTGATATCTATTTTCCTTAATTTCAGCCTGTTAGTAAGAGTTATTCTAAAGTCGTCCTCGTCATCGACCAACAGCATCCGAATTTCCTCCATTTTCTATCTCCTTTATATTATTGTTACGGTTCAAGGTTCAGAGGTTCACCGTTCAAGGTTAATCGCTTCACGTTTTTACTATTATCATTGATACCATTTCCCCACTCGACTACTCGACTAATTCCTCTGAACTTAGACTTCCGTCTCCTGAAGACAAGATGGGGGCAACGTAATATGAAATATTGTTCCCTTGTCGACTTCGCTCTCGACCGTAAGCTGGCCGCCCAATTTTTCAACTATACTATAACTGGTGGAAAGTCCCAGGCCAGTACCTTTACCGACCGGCTTAGTCGTAAAAAACGGATCAAATATCTTTTTTTGAGTTTCCTTCGGCATGCCCGGCCCCGTATCGGCGATAGAGACCAGGACGCCCCCGTCCTGCGCCTTTGTAATGAGACGTATCACGCCATCTTTATTAATTGCATCTATAGCATTGTTCACTATGTTGATGAAGACCTGTTCTAATTGAGCTCCGTCAGTGATTATACTTGGCAGGTCAGGCTGTAATTCTTTCATCAGGGCTATATTCTTAAACATTGCCTTTTTGTTCAAGAAATCATGTGTTTCATCCAGGACAGAGTTTATATCTACATTTTTATGCACCATATCTTCCTTGCGGGCAAATCCCATAAGACGACTGATGACTTTCTTCCCACGCTGAACATGTTTTTTGATATCCTGGGTAGCCTTGATCAGCTCATTGTAATTGGGGCTATTCTTTACATCCTCTTCGGTCAGCAAGTCTCCCATCCAGCCGGCCTTTTCAGCAATAACGGCCAGGGGATTGTTGATCTCATGAGCGATACCGCTCGCTAATTTACCGATGGCCGCTAATCTGTCAGAGCGAACAAGCTGCTCCCTAAGCTGCAATTTTTCCAGGGCTATTTTTTCCAATCTTGCAAATACCAGCCTGGTAATAAGCATGGTGCTGATAACGATAATGAAGGAGCTGATGATAAAGATGAGAAAAACGGTATTTTTAACATAAACCATAGGGCCCAGCTCATGTTTTAAATCCTGTTCGATTACCATCAGCCAGTCGTTGTTCTTTAACCAGGTCTTGGCACAAAGGACGGTTTTTCCTCCGTAGTGCTTTTCTTTTTCTTTTATGCCTCGAAACACGGAAGGCATTTTAAAATCGGATTTAGTCAGTATCAGGTCGTCGTCGGCGCCTCTTATCTGGTAGATACCTTCCCGGCTCAGGATATATGCGTCACTGCCGCCTTTACCCAAAAGGGCTGTACTCATAAAATGATTTATCCTGTTTATGTCTATGGTCACCCGTAATATCCACGGCTTTCCATTTTCTATCCTTTTTACAGCAATGATGAAATGGGGAACCTTTCTAAAACCAAGAAAGACATCACTGATATAGACATCTTTTTTCATGACTTCCTGAAACCACTCTGCCGTACCGTATTGTTTACCCGTTAAGTGATACGGCCCGACATAAGCAACCTGTTCACCATTATTGTTAATTATGCCCATATCCTGAAAGGCACTGCAAACCCTTTTTGACAAATGAAAAGCATTGTGCAGGTTTTCTTTTTTTTTCAGAAAGTCAAAGCTGTGCGTATAAGCCAGAACACTTAAGCAGTTAGCCCTGTCATTTAGAAAAAGATCAATGGTGTCTTTTCTGTTTTTCGTTATAAGCTTTAATTCGTTTTTGATCTTTTCTTTGACCGTGATACTATAATAATAGTAAGTAGTTCCGCCTAAGAGTATTAACGGAATAAAAGCTATGAAAAAAATGATAACCGTGATCTTTGTCCGCAAGCCGGTATAATATCCGTGTAAGTCTTTTTCCTTAGTCATGTGTAATCCTCTTATAAGTGCCTAAAGTGAGCTAAAGTATATTAAAGTGCCTAAAGTTGTGGTACGCCTTCGGCGTGCTGATTGATAATCCAAAGATAGAGAGAGTTTGTATCGTTTGTACATTAATAGCATTAAAGAACTTATATAAAATGGCAGAATTCCTTAACTTTAGGCACTTTAGCTCACTTTAGGCACTTTGGCTCACAGAATTGATAATTTAAATTAGCGCACCTTCGGTGCGAACTTTCAGGTTGTAATTATATTGTTTTTTTCGTAGGGGCGATCCTTGTGATCGCCCTGATTCGATTAGGGCGACCACAAGGGTCGCCCCTACTAACCTATTGATAAAATTGACCATAAAATGGAAATTCCTATACTATCCAGTTAATCCTGTCAAAAAAAATAATAAAATAATGCCAAAACGCACTGACATACATAAAATACTCATAATTGGCGCCGGCCCTATTATAATCAGTCAGGCATGCGAGTTTGACTACTCAGGTACCCAGGCTTGCAAAGCCCTTCGTGAAGAAGGATACAAAGTAGTGCTCGTCAACAGCAATCCGGCAACAATCATGACGGACCCTGAAATGGCGGATCGAACCTACATTGAACCTGTAACTCCTGAAATGGTTGCGGCAATAATAGAAAAAGAACGTCCATGCGCATTACTACCCACTCTGGGCGGCC
>JAIVWD010000098.1:0-10237 GCA_049190315.1 Deltaproteobacteria bacterium
GATCTTGCATTTGCAGGTGGAGGCGATTCAAGGTTAAGCAAAAGCAGTATTTTAGCTTATAAAAAAGCTCACGCCCTTTGCGACGGAACGGGTAAACCTGAAAGAGCAATCCGGCCTTTTGATAGAAGCAGAAATGGATTTGTGCCTGGAGAAGGGGGCGCCTTTTTTTTGCTTGAAGAGCTCCAGCACGCCAAAAAACGCGGCGCTGTGATTTATGGCGAAGTTTGCGGCTATGGCGCTTCTATTGATGGATATTCAATGACTGCTCCTGAACCAGGTGGCATATGGGCGGAAAGGTCGCTGAATGCGGCTTTACAGGAAGCAGGGCTTGCTCCTTTTGATATCGATGTTATTTCATCACATGGAACCGGGACTCTATTAAATGATGCAATGGAAGCAGATTTAATTGATCGGGTTTACGGAAAAAGGTCTCCATTTATCATTGCACTTAAATCGTGGATTGGACACATAGCTGCGGCATGCGGTGCTGTTGAGCTTGCAATATGCCTTGCCTGCATGAAGTACGGTTATCTCCCCCAAATAAGAAATCTTGATGAACCGTGCCATGCGGGGCTTAACTTTGTACGTGAGGGACGAAGATGCTCGATAGATAATATATTGTTAGAAAATTTTGGTTTTGGGGGGCAGAACAGCGCTCTGATTGTAAAAAAGATATAATGAATATCAATAATAGAATAGAAATAAATACAGGGCTGGAAGATTTTGTCCTTTTGGACAGAATATCAGAAACCGGAGCTGCGACTATTGCAGGTAAAAAAAAGTATTTTAATGATCCTGTTTACCTGGGAATAGAGTCTCTTGCGCAATTAGGGGCATATCATGTTCGTTTTCTGACCGGATTTGAAAACCATGCCTTTTTGTTAAAGATAAACCAATGCACTATACCTCCCCATCATGTTTTAAATGGCAGTTATCTGCTTAAGGGAACACTTGTGAGTCAGAGCAAATCCGCTTTTTGCTATGCGTTACAGGCCGGCAAGGGAAATAAGGTGCAGATTGAAGGTGAGTTTTTGTACGCAACTATTGATTATGACCGCATGTTTAACAAAAAAATATTACAGGCGCATTATCGCAGGGTTTTTTCATGTTTGCAGAGAGAATCAAAAACAGATTGCTGAACCAGCATAACGCAGGTCTATACAGAAAGCCTGTTGAAATAAATAAAAGACAACAAAAATATCTTTTTATAGGGAATAGAAAGGTATTAAACTTTGCATCCAATGATTATCTTGGCCTGAGCGTTTCAGAGAAGTTAAGACAGAAGGTATCCCGGAACTTTCTTAAATACAGCACATCCTCATCATCTTCGCGCCTTGTTTCAGGAAATTATTCTGTTATCAACCAGGCTGAGAAAGAATATGCCCGTTTTTTTGGCTATGAAGATGCTTTGTTTTTTCCCAGCGGCTATCAGGCGAATCTGGGAATTCTTTCAGCTTTTTTTGAAAAAGGTGATTTGTTGATTTTCGACAAGCATATTCATGCCAGCAGTGTAAAGGGTATGCTTTTAAGTGGTGCGGATTTTCATGGATATAATCATAACTCCATGTCGCACCTTTGCAGATGGCTTGAAAAGTTCACTAAAAAGAAAACTGCTGTGCTGACAGAGTCTCTTTTCAGCATGGATGGCGATTTTCTTGATATCCAGGGTTTTAAAGCTCTCAAGGAACGTTTCAACTTTTTCAGCATAGTTGATGAGGCGCATGCATTCGGAGCAATAGGTGAAAATGGCAGAGGTATTGCCCGTGATGTGGCGGACATTGGAGTTGGAACATTTGGCAAGGCTCTTGGACTTTTTGGCGCTTTTGTGCTTCTGCCTGCCGGTTTCAAAGAATATCTTTTCAATTTTTCTTCTCCTTTAATTTATACCACTTCTCTTCCTGAAGCGCATGCTGCATCAGCCATAGACCTTTTAGAAATTATTTCTCAATGCGAAAAGCAAAGAAAACATCTGTCCAAGATAAGCAGTCTTACCAAAGAAAAACTTGTTTACGAGGGTTTTTGTGTAAAAGGAGATGCTCATATTCTTGCAGTAGAAATCGGAGATGAAAGCAGGGCACTGGAGATATCTCGAAAATTGCTTAAAAAAGATATTTTTGTTTTACCTGCACGGTATCCCACTGTGCCGCTTCACAAAGCCATATTGAGAATCGGCATGACTGCTCTTCATACTGAGGAAGATGTAAGAAAGTTAGTCAGTTCATTAAAAGAGGTAACGCTTTAGCCTTTTGAAAAAAATTCTGACAGGATAACAGGATAAACAAGATTTGTAAGCGTTCACGGAACATTGAAATTAGAAATTAGAAATTTGGCCTTCATGCTTTTGTACTGTTCTTCCCAATTTCCAATTTCAAGTTTCAAGCCGTGAACGGCTACAATATTTTATATCCTGAATATCCTGTTAATCCTGTCAAAAAAAGTCTCTTTAAAAAAACTGAATTGTTACAAAAATTGAAAAAACAGACAGATAATATTTTTGTTGTTGGCACTGATACCGGCGTGGGAAAAACGGTTCTATCTCTTTTGCTGATGCGGTTTTTTTATGCGAATGGCTGCATACCTTTTTATATAAAGCCGATTCAAACAGGGTGCAGCGATCCTTATGATAAAGACAGCGATGCAAGATTCATTTATAAGCATGTAGGGCAGTTGAGTAAAGAAGATCCTGCTGATTCAATAGTCTATTGTTTCAGGAAGCCTAAAGCCCCTTATTTTGCCTCCCGCAATGAAGGAGAACATATAGATGTAACGTTAATAAAGGATACTTTAGATAAAAAGAGCCGGATTTATTCTCCAGTTATAATGGAGGCTGCCGGCGGGCTTCTTGTGCCGGTCAACGAAAATACATTAATGATAGATCTTATCAAGATGACAGAAGCAAAGCCGATTATTGCCGCCCGTGCCGGATTGGGCACGATCAACCATACTCTCCTTACAATTGAGGCTTTGCATAAAAGGGATATACAACCGGCCGGAATAGTTTTTATAGATGCTGGAGAAAAGCCTGCACCACAGGATATGATAAGCGAAAATATTGAGGCTGTTGAGAGTTTTTCCAGCATAAAAGTTGCCGGAGTAATCAGCAGAATCAAGGATTTTTCAAACCCGGAAAAAGAATGCTATCAGGCCTTAGAAAAAATATACGGCAAAATATAGCTCATCCCGAAATTACAAATGGATTTAAACCTAAGTTGAGCGATTTTTTGCGAAGAAATGTGCTAAGATCTTGATGTAGCAAGGTTTGCGAAAAGCGTAGGCATACCAATGGATATGTCGAGACTTTTAGCAAGTCCTTGATGCTCAAGAGATTGGTGCAGATCGAGTAAAAAACCGCTCAATTTAGGTTAAAGTAAAAGTTCACCACGGATTTTCACGGAATTACACTGAATTATCAAAATACTCTTCTCAACATTATAACCATGACCAAGTTTTTTATATACTTCCCGTGCGGGACCTATGATTTCATAGCTCAAATCTTCATTGTTTACAATTTTCAGTGAAACTCCGTGCCATTCCGTGGTGAACTTTTTTGATTCAAACCATTCTTTCAATTTCCTTTATATTTTTATCAGACAAAATTTTTCTTTTGGAGCGTTTTATGCGGACAATTTCACGCCTTACAGCCTGCCTGTCGGCGCAAAGAGCCTTAGGCGGAAGTGATTCTATCTTTTTTATCCTGTCATTTTTCATTTGTGATTTTGGATTTTTATAACAGTATATAATTTTCTTGAAATATAATTAATTATATCATAGAGATATAAAATTGATAGAAAAATATTTGCACCTACTCAGGTGGATAAGCTGAAAGCTGAAGAAAAATGAACATCGAATGATGAAATCGCTTCGCTCCGCCGGTTTATAAATTGGCAGAATACCTTATTCAAAATTCGACGTTGGGCGTTCGATGTTGGACGTTCATCTTTACAACTTAGCGATTATGGGAAAGAAGTCTTATGATACAAGCAAGGGCTCATACGTTATATCAGACAGATACGTATGGGCTTTTTTTATTTTTTTTCCGAGCCCTAAGCTCAGGTAAAGGAATGTATGATGGCTGAAAAACCAACACCCAATGAACTTAATCGAAATGAGATGTTACCAAAAGCCTCTTCAGCACAATGGAGGGCAACAGCAGTTGGCGAGAAGGGAGTAGTATATGCTGCCGCCACAGACATCACCAACCGCAAACGGATGGAGGAGGAGTTACGGCTGCATGCCGCCATGATGGACAATGTGGCCGAAGGGGTTTACCTGATCGGCCTGGACGACCTCCTCATCAAGTGGACCAATGAGAAATTTACGAGAATGTTCGGCTATGATCCCGGGGAGATGGTAGGAAAGCACGTGGACATCGTCAACGCGCCCACGGAGAGAACACCTGCCGAGACCCGGATATCCATCGTGGACGTTCTAAAGGAAACCGGGGAATGGCATGGCGAGGTCAGGAACATCAAGCGCGACGGAACCCATTTCTGGTGCAGCGCCAACGTTTCCCTCTTCGACCATCCCGAATACGGAAAGGTCATAGTGTCAGTCCATGCCGACATCACCGAGCGCAAGCGGACAGAGGAGTTGCTACGGAAGAGCGAATTAAGGTATCGTTCATTGACTGACGACGTCCTTGATACCTCATCGGTCGGTATCTTTATCCTTGACTCCGACTTCCATGTTGTCTGGGTAAATCAGGCGTTGGAACGCTACTTTGGCCTGCGGAGGGAGAAGATTATTGGAAAGGATAAGCGGCAACTCATCCGGGAGCGGATCAAGGATATCTTTGAAGATCCGGTAAGCTTTGCCGAGAAAGTGTTTGCCACCTACGATGATAATACCTATATCGAGCACTTTGAGTGCCACATAGTCCCTGACAGCGAACGGGAAGAACGTTGGCTTGAGCATTGGAGCCAGCCCATCCTGTCTGGTCTATATGCCGGTGGCCGTGTAGAGCATTACAGCGACATCACCGAGCGCAAGAAGGCGGAGAGGAAACTCCAAAAAAGAATGAACGAGCTTGAAACTTTTTATCGTGCTACTCTGGATCGAGAGGAACGTGTTATTGAGCTAAAACAAGAGGTGAACGAGTTATTAGAACAACTTGGTAAAAACAAGAAATATAGAGATTATAACTAAGTTGAATAGGGAGAATATCATGTTTCAAAAAATACAGTTCTATGATGGGCAAGAACCGGAAGGGTGGCAGCCATTCCTGAAGGAACTAAGTAAAGACAATGCTAAAGGCATTCTTTTGTTTGTTGGAGAAGAAACGCCGTTTGATTACAAACAACTGCAACCGCTGCTAAAAAAATTGGGTATTGAAGTATGTGGAGCTATTTTCCCTGAAGTGATCTATAACGGCTCGCTGTATAAACAGGGAGTGGTGGGTTGCGCCTTCCAGTCCCCGGTTTCAATTGAAGTGATAAAAGATCTGAGCAAATTCAAAGGTAATTTCTCAGAAGATTTTGTTTCAAAAAATACCCGGACCCTTCTGGTCTTTACCAGTGCATATGCAGATAATATTCCGCTGCTTATAGAAACTTTATACGAAAAATATTTCAAAGAAACAGTGTTTATCGGGGGTAGTGCCGGCAGTATTATAAATGTTGATCGGCCACCTTTGTTTACTTGTGATGATCTCTTCGCGGGAGGGGCTATCATCGCTGCTGTTGAGGACTTCATGTCGGTGGGAATAAACCATGGTTTGCAGCCTGTTTCCGAGCCTGCTATTGCCAGCAGTGTGGATAAAAATATTTTAAAATCAATTAACTGGGAACCGGCCTTTGAATATTACAAAAGGATCGTTGAGCAAGATGCCGGTATCAAGTTAACTGCAAATAGTTTCCTTGATGTGGCCAAATCGTATCCTCTTGGAATCCTGAAATATGATACTGAAATCATTCTGCGTGTTCCTTTAAGTGTTGGTGAGGAAAACAGCCTTTTATTTGCCAGTGAACTGCCTGAAAACTCTGTGTTGGTGGTTACGAAAGCATACCCTGATAAATTAATAGCAGCCGCAGGAACGGCTGCCGAACAAGCCAAAATTGCTTTTGAAAGTAAAAAGAAGATATCCCCGGGCAAAGCCCTGATTGTAGACTGTCTTGCCAGAGCCTTATTTTTAGAAGACAGATTTAATGAGGAGTTAAAGATCATTGCAAACAAAGCAGGAAGTGATGTTTTTCTATTTGGATTGTTAAGTCTTGGCGAAATTGCTTCTACCGGGGATAAATATATTGAACTGTACAATAAGACCGTAGTTATCGGTATGGGAGAATAAATTATGGAAAAACCAGTGCGATCTTCTTTCCAATACCTCAGTATTTCTTATGAGTGTGCGCTTGCCATTGGTAACAGTTTGAACCTGTCGGAAATGCTTCACAAAGTTATTTATACGATGGTGCATAAAACGAATGCTCATCGCGGTATTATCTGGGTCAAAAATGGAGAGAAAAAACTCCAGCCGGTGGCAAGTGCTGGAATTAATATAGAAGATGTGCTGGCACGAGACGAAATAAAGGATCTCAGGGATGTTTTAAATCAAATACAAAAAAGCCGGCAATTTGTGCTTAGAAACAAAGATGACAAAGATTTTTTGCAGTATTGTCCTGTCCTGACAGAAAAAGAAGAATCCGTATTGATTGTGCCTGTAACTGATGTGGCGATTCTTCATCTGGTCTATGCCGGCAGGGAAATAGCAGATGAACCTTTAGCAAATCTGCTTGCCGGTCTTTCTAAAAAGTTAAGCGTTTCTATAGAAGCTTGTACGGCTCATAAGAACATTATTAATGAAGTGCGGGTGAGAGTGGAAGCAGAAGAGAAACTAAAGAAAAAGACAGAGCAACTGATCTCCAGCAAGAAGGAACTTCAAAGGCTTTATGGAGAATCGGAACACGCCAGAAAGTCACTGCAGAGCATCCTGGAAGATGTTACGCAAAAAGAGGAGGCATTGCGGGAGAGCGAAAAAAGATTCCGGACGATTTTCAATTCGATCAACGACGCCGTTTTCATCCACGACGTGGAAACCGGAGCCATACTCGACGTTAACAGCACAATGTGCGAGATGTACGGATATTCCCGAAAGGAAGTCGACCAACTCGACATCCAAGCCCTGAGTTCAGGCGAAGTACCGTACACCCAGCAGGACGCTTTTGAGTGGATTAAAAAAACGATGGCAGGTAAACCACAGGTCTTCGAATGGATAGCCAAACACAAATCAGGGCATCTATTCTGGGTAGAAATAAGTATGAAAAAGGCTGTCGTTGGCCTACGGGAACGTCTTTTGGTGGTTGCACGCGACATCACCGAACGCAAACTGGCGGCGGAGGCGTTGCGGGAAAGCGAAGAGCGTTTAAAGACCATACTGGATTCCATACAAACAGGAATCGTGATCATCGATGCGGAAACACACATAATTGTTGATGCCAATCCTGCAGCCATCAAAATGATACGAGCCCCTAAAGAGCAGGTTATAGGTCACGTGTGTCACGATTATATCTGCCCTGCGAAAAAGGGAAAGTGTCCGATTACCGATTTTGGACAAAAAGTGAATAACGCGGAGCGTATATTGCTTACGGCAAATAGGGAAGAAGTCCCCATTCTGAAAACTGTTACCACCATGTTCTTAGGTGGTAAAGAATGTTTGTTAGATAGCTTTATTGATATCAGAGAGAAAAAGAAACTCGAAGCCCAATTAGCTCAGTCCCAGAAGATGGAGGCCATAGGCACTCTGGCCGGCGGCGTTGCCCATGATTTCAACAACCTGCTGACCGTCATCATCGGTAATGCCGAGCTTGCATTGATGGATGTCATCAAGGATAAATCCTTACGCACGGAAATAAAAGAGATCAAGAAAGCCGGAGAAAGAGCGGCATCTCTTACCCGGCAGCTTCTTGCCTTCAGCCGCAAGCAGATTGTCCAGCCTAAAATCCTGGATATTAATGCATCATTAACAGATATAGAAAAGATGCTTAGCCGCCTTATTGGAGATAATATTGAGTTGTTAACGATTTCGGACCCTGCATTGTGGCGAGTGGAAATAGACCCCGGACAGATCGACCAGATAATCATAAACATGGTGGTCAATGCCAGAGACGCCATGCCACAGGGTGGCAAGCTCACCATTGAGACAGACAATGTGGAACTGGACGATACTTATTTCCGGGATCGCGGTGTGGAAAGCGCTCATGGGCCTTATGTGATGCTGGCTGTGAGCGATACCGGCAGCGGGATGGACAAAAAAACCCTGGAACATATCTTCGAGCCTTTCTTCACCACAAAGGAAGTCGGCAAGGGCACCGGATTGGGCATGTCCACAGTTTACGGCATTATCAAGCAAAACAATGGCTTTATCTGGGTTTACAGCGAGCCTGGACAGGGTTCCACCTTCAAGGTCTATCTGCCAAAGATAAAGGGGGCTGCCGAGCCGGAGGGAAAAGAACAAACCCCTCTGGACGATCTTAGCGGTTCTGGAACCGTTTTGATTGTGGAGGATAATGACGGTCTTCGAAAACTTGCGCAAGAGGTTCTCCAGAACTATGGGTACAGAGTATTAGATGCTGAAAATGGTGAAGATGCTTTGAGGGCCAGCCAGGAGCACAATGGCCCGATTCACCTGTTGCTCACCGATGTACTAATGCCCAAGATGGGCGGGACGGAACTCGCAGAAAGGTTACAGCCTCTTTATCCCCGGATGAAGGTGATTTACATGTCAGGATACACGGACAACGCCATTGTGCATCACGGTGTTCTGGCGCAGGAACTGAATTTTCTCGAAAAACCTTTTACACCGGAAGGCCTGGGGCGGAAGGTGCGGGAAGCGTTAGAAAGTGAAAAAAGTGAGAATTGAATAGTGAGAAGTGAATGGAAAGTGAAAATTGAATAGTGAGAAGTGAAAAATTAAGGAACAGTGACATTAAATATTGAAAATAATGGAGCGTAGCGACTTCCACAAGTATTCAATTTTCACTATTCAATTTTCATTTTAAATGGGGGAAAGGATATGAAAGTCTTTAGGAATTTGGCTGTTGTTTTTGTGATATTTCTGTTTTTTGTCGCTGCGCTTTCCTGCGGAAAAGAAGAAGAAAGCCAAAAAGTTGATCTTGATAAAAAGACTTCAGATGTCAGCCGATTAGTCAAAACAACAGACATGAAAAAGAGCTTAACATTCTGTTTTGACAGTCGTCTTGACCCGCGTGAAGAAATAAAAATTTACGGGTCTTTTCTTGACTATCTTGAAAAGGAAACAGGGCTTGATTTCACGCTTTTTTTTTCAAAGAGTTATCAGGAAACCATTAAAAACATCGGCACCGGCAAGGCACAGTTTGCCATCATAGGGGGCTTGAGTTTTCTTAAGGCCGAACATGACTATGGTGTAAGAATGCTGGTCAATGGCCTGGGTCAGAATGGAAAAGGTGACTATCAAGCCGCCATTATTGTTAAAAAAAGCTCCCCCATAAAAAAACTATGCCAGTTAAAAGGCTGCTGCTTTGCTTTTGGGTCTAAGTACTCCACCCAAGGCTATCTTATCCCGCGCTATATGTTAGAAAAAAAGGGCGTTTTATTAGATGATCTCAAAAAATATCTTTTTACAGGTTCTCACTGGAATTGCGCACGGGCAGTTATCAAAGGAGATGCCCTGGCAGGTGGAATACAGGACGCACTGGCATTCAGGCTTGAAAAGGATGAGTCCATACGCATAATAACTCTCTCGGATTATTACCCTCGCAGCGGCATAGCGGTTAATAAGGATGTGCCTGAAGAAATAGCAGATAAGGTCAAAACAGCCTTACTTCAATTTGACCCCGCAGGAAAACATAAAGACGGGCTCATCAACTGGGATAAAACCGAGATGTCCGGCGGGTTCAGTGATGTCAAGCCGCAAAATTATGATGTTTTAAAAAAGATAGCTGAAAAATACAAGCTCCTGGGAGAAGACTGAGATGAAATTCAGAACAAAACAGATGTTGGCCTTTTCATTGCTCATGGCTCTGATATGCAGCGCCTTTTTGGTCTTTTCATTAGCATTTTATAAAAACAGCATGGTAGAGAAAGCGGAATATCGTCGTGCCTCACTTGCCATACATTTGCATAATGACATAATAAATATGGTTTATGCCGGGGATGTCCTGCAATTAACTGCGACACTCAGGAACATTTGTAAAGATGTGACTTACATAGATTATATCTTTGTAATTGATGATGACGGGCATTTGCTTGCGCATACCTTTGA
>JAIVWD010000099.1:0-10187 GCA_049190315.1 Deltaproteobacteria bacterium
AGAAAGTGTTACCCTGATTTGATCTATTTTGTACGAATTCTTAGTATCAGAAACATTTACCCTGTAATTGTGGGGAATTTAGGCCCCCGTGTAATTATACTCGGAGTACAATGGTTGTGTTTCGGGTATCTGGTAGAAATTAATTTTTAAAATATCTTTCCCAAAGTGCCATTACGTCAATGCCACTTCCCATGAAGCTTGGCTTTATGAAGATTACTGGTGTTTTTGTCTCTCTGTTTATTACAGAGTCATATTCAAAGTGGAGAATTAAATTGTTTTTCCGCAAAGACCTTTCTGCAACATCATCCATTAGGTCTTCAAGCTGTTTTATCATGTTTTTGTTTGATAATGTGTTACAAATGTCTCCACAATGTTGTTTATAAAATGATGTTATTTTGTCTTTTTGTAAAATTGAAATCTCTTGGTACAAAGTTTTTACTTTGCCTACAGGATCGTCAATTTCTTTATGACTGAATTTACCTATGGAATCTATCAATAAATCTTTTATGTAGGAACAGCGACACTTGAACTCTTCCGATAGAAACTCTGTTAATTTTTGGACGGTTATTGAAGATAGTAGTAGATTTCTGGCATTCATTTCTTGTTGGATTTTGGTGATAACTTTTCCCAAATCAAGGTCGCGTTCGGCAAACTCATGCTTTGATATTTCTCTAATGTAGTGCTGAAATATATCGAAGTTCATTGATTTGCCTTTAGAGACATAAAACTTTGTTGGACTGTGCCGCTCCGATCAGCAGCTAATTACCTACCATTATCTATGGGGATTGTAAAGGCTGTGATTCATGATTGTTGACCTAAAATTATCAAAAACAGTTTTTCTAACTGCATATTTGAAACTCCCTGCAGCAAGCTGCGGGGAATGTGCTCGCTTTTGCGGTTCAACAATTTGAATATTAAGCAGAAAACCGGATAACCCCCTTGAAGGCTATCTCGCCAGACCTTTTGAAGTTCAGATACCTTGCAACTATCCCAAATTTAAAATGGTGACTTCCGGCGCAGTCCGATTAAAGGCGTTGCGGACACATTCTTCCATTTGAGAAACTTCTTTATCTGTGAGCTTTTCAAACTTGGCCTTACGCTTGTTCTTTGACAGGCGGCCATTATTTTCAACACATAGACGAATAAAGAGATCGATAAGCCGATCAGGCATATCCACTATTGCCCTTATAGCCAGTTTGGCCTTGTCGTAATCGAGAATGTAGTCCAGTTCCGACACAAGCTCATTCTCAATTGTATCCTGAATAAATCCGAATAATCTCTCAGCTATAGCGGTCATGTCGATATACTTGTAGTGCAATAGCGTTTCATTCTTGACCTCCATCCTGCCGTCGCTGTCCAGCTCATAGTCCAGTAGTGGCAACAAATGCTTTGAGAAGAGTTCGAGCGTTTCGTCGTATTCTTTTATTTTGCGCAACATGGTAGCCGAGACCGGAAAGATGAGACCCTTTGGGGTAAAGCGTCTTTTTGCCAGAATGTTATGAATCAAAAAACGATGGATGCGTCCATTGCCGTCATCAAACGGATGCATAAAGACAAAACCAAATGTAATTGCCGTGGCAACCACGACAGGATGAACTTCGGAAGACATCATGCGCTTATACGCGTCGAACATGCCTTCCATGAGCATCGGAATATCTTCCGGCTTGGGCGCAACAAAATATACCAGTTCATTACCGAAACTGACTGTTTGACCGACGTAGTTTTGATCCGCACGAAAGTCGTTGTTTGCAAAACGTTCATCAACTATTGCCCGCTGAAGCTCTATCAACGATAGTTTGTCAAAAAATTCTCGATCCTCTGCAAATCTAAGCAATTCAACAAATCGTGCCGTTCGTTTCTGATCTGGTGTCGCGCGCTCAATCTCAAACGAAGACTTTGTTTCCTTGGTGTATAAATAAGAAACTGCTCGCAACAGGATTTCTTCCGGATAGCTTTCAACTACTTCCATCCCTTTCTTGTCTATCTGAAGGTCTATGTAATTACTCAAATTGTCAGTTCGTCGAATCATGGGGCAGAAGCGCTGATTCCCCAAGAGATTATCAGTAACTTTTTGCCGACGGTACGGGATACCTTTGCAGGTGTAATATTTGTCTTGATCGAGGAGATCAACGTAATTGGTTGTCTTGGACGGCTGCAAGTCGAGTTCCCTGCCCATAAGATACTCGTATAGGAACCAGATTTTTCGGGCATACTTCCCTGCCGGGGTTTCCTTAATGAAGTGTTCTATATCCTTTTGATCTACCACAAGGAAAAGAGCGTTAAGGATTTCCAAGTTTATTCCTTCAAACTTTAGGGCAAATATCAAATGATCCTTCAAGCTGTCGCCCGGATCATATCTCTTAGTGTAGATCTCAGTTCTCCGGTAGTCGTCTATGACCGTCTTGCGTCTCCCTTTTTCGGCGATGAATGACTTAACATAGTGCGGTATAACATCGAGGGAATACCGGCAAACTAATTCGCTGTAACCGACCTGCCTAAGACCTTCAGCTTGGTTGATTTCTATATTATTCACTGACTCACCGTTGTAGAAAATATTTTACCGTAGAAAAAAGCATCTAATTTGTATTTATTATAGCAAAAAGCATTTTATTTGCAAGAATTTTAATCGACAAGCTGTTATTGTTCGGATTCGTGGAAAAACGTATTTTGTGGTAGAAAAATACATTTATTAAGCCCAGTATGTTTGCAAACACATTTTATCGTCAGAGAAAGCTCCAGATACAATGAGGAATCAGGCATGACAAAATAGAATGCATCGGGCAGGAGTTCTCCTATCCAGGTAGTTTTTCCAACACCGCGTGGGCCGAAAAAGAAAAAAGAACGGTCGGGAAGAATATAAAAATCGAATATGGCGACGATTGATTTTGTTACTCTTTTGAAAATGATTTGACAAAGTGCATAGCACTTTGTAATACTATTTGACAAAATGTATGCTTTCTTGTTAAGAACACAAACATAAGTATTTCAGGAGCACATGCAAAATGAATATCTCGGAGATCCTTGAACTGAACGAGCGAGCAAGGGAGGATGGCAAGAACTTCCCCAGGGCTCGACAACTTTTCAGTCAAATCCAATCGGAACTGGGAAGACACTTCATAGGCATAGTCGGACCACGGGGCGTGGGGAAAACTGTATTGCTCAAGCAATTGGTTCTGTCCGAGCCTGACTCATTTTACCTTTCTGCTGATACTCTGGCAGAGTCGGATCTTTTCCAAATAGCCAGGATTCTTTCGGAGCAATACAAGATAAATATTCTTTTAGTAGATGAAATCCATTTCTGCAAAACCTATGCAAAAGATTTGAAAAAAATATATGATTTTCTCAATATCCGTGTAGTATTTACCAGCTCTGTTTCCCTGTCTCTTTTTGATTCTGCCTATGACCTGTCCCGCAGGATAGTGCTTCGATATCTGTACCCTTTTTCATTCCGAGAATACCTGCTGTTTACAAAGCAGATTGAAATTCCCCAACTTACCATAAACGACATTATTGAAGGGCGGTGGACGGCAAATCATATGAGATACAACTATGTGTTTGACGAATATTTGCAGGGCAGGCTCTTCCCTTTTTCTCTGGAAGAACCGGATTGTGTGCCGCTTCTTCGCAATATATGTTCAAAGGTCATACGCAGAGATATACCAATGGTTTCCAATCTTCGATTTGACGATATTGAAAAAATCGAAAGAACTTTGAAATTCATTGGGAGATCAGAGGTTGACGGGGTCAATTTTTCATCGATTTCCAGAAATCTTGGCATAACAAAATACAAGGCTGCGCTGTATGTCAAGCTTCTTGAGCAAGCCTTTATTCTAAATCCTGTTTATCCTAAGGGAACCAATGTCCTCAAAGAACCCAAGGTTTTGATGTTTCTCCCATTCCGTCTCCTTTACCGAGATTGGTCTCAGTGTGTTGGAGCTATCAGGGAAGACTTTTTTGCGGAGATGATGACAATGAAAGGTTTGCGGTTCCATTACTTAAAGACTAAGCGGGGAGCGAAAACCCCTGACTTCCTTGTAGAAGAACAGGGGCAGGAAAGTGTTGTTATTGAGATAGGGGGCAAAGGGAAAGGCAGAGAACAGTTTAAGGGGATCAAAGTGCAAAAAAAGCTAATTTTATCCCATTCTGCCGAGGTGATAGGTAACAAGAGACCGCTTTCGCTTCTTGGTTTTGTTGTGTAATAGCAGAGATCATCGGTTTCCAACTAACCCGAAGGGTGAACAAATCATAAAGAAATTTGTTATAAATTCCATAGGAAGCCTGCGAATGTCGTCTCCCGATCCCTCTTGACAGGGGATGTTCTCCATTGTAGTACCTAAAAACTGGTCCGGCAGTTTTAACTTTTTACTGGAATTGTTGAGAAAATGACTGAACACGAAGACTTCAATCAATTCAACCAGGGCAGCGTTGTTTCTATTCGCGGCAGCGTGGTTGATGCTCATTTTCCGCAAAGACTCCCTCTTGTTCACAGCCTGTTGAGAACCGGCAAAGACGGCAGGATAGCCATTGAGGTGAAAACCCATCTTAATTCCGAGCTGGTTCGCGGGGTCGCACTGACTTTGACCCAGGGATTGGCCCGCGGTTCTCTGATCATTGATACGGGCCGGCATTTGAATGTGCCGGTAGGGAAGCGTCTGCTTGGCAGGGTGTTCAATGTGTTCGGAGAAACCATTGATCGGAAAGGGGAAATAAAGGGAGGGGAATGGCGTTCCATTCATCGAGACCCTGCGCCCATCGATCAGCGGGCAACCATATCCGAAATTTTTGAAACCGGCATAAAAGCCATTGACGTCCTGGCCCCCCTGGAGAGGGGAGGAAAGGCCGGACTCTTCGGTGGAGCCGGTGTCGGCAAGACCGTGATTATTACGGAAATGATCCATAACATCGTGGGCCGTCATCATGGGATAAGCATATTTTGCGGCATTGGTGAACGCTGCCGGGAGGGTGAAGAGCTTTACCGGGACATGAAGGATGCCGGAGTGATGGACAACACTGTCATGGTGTTTGGTCAAATGAATGAACCGCCGGGCGCCAGGTTTCTGGTAGGCCATGCGGCCTTGACCATGGCTGAATACTTCCGGGATGATGCCAGGCAGGATGTTCTGCTCCTGATCGACAATATCTTCCGTTTTATCCAGGCAGGATCAGAGGTGTCCGGGCTTATGGGACAAGTTCCTTCCCGCCTTGGGTATCAGCCGACTCTGGGGACGGAATTAGCCAAACTTGAAGAGCGCATATGCAACACCGCAGCCGGCGCTATTACCTCTATTCAGGCCGTGTATGTTCCGGCAGATGATTTTACGGACCCTGCGGCAGTTCATACCTTTGCTCATCTTTCCGCCTCTATTGTGCTGTCACGAAAAAGGGCCAGCCAGGGGCTCTATCCTGCCATTGATCCGCTTCTGTCCAGATCCATGATGCTGGTGCCCCTTATCGCCGGAAAGAGACACTTCCATGTGGCGCAGGAGGTTCGTAAGACACTGGCAACCTACGAGGAACTTAAAGACATTATTGCAATGCTGGGATTAGAAGAACTTTCCCGGGATGACAGGCGGATCGTGTATCGTGCCCGGCGATTAGAACGGTTTATGACACAGCCATTTTGCACAACAGAACAGTTCACCGGCCATAAGGGGAAAATGGTTAACCTGGAAGATGCTCTCGATGGTTGTGAGCGCATTCTAAATGATGAATTTTCCGATTACCCGGAGAGTTCGCTTTATATGATCGGAAAAATCAGCGAAGCAAAAAAAGTATGAAACTCAAGGTCTTACTTCCAACACATATTCTTGTTGACGAAGAGGTTATCAAGGTGATTGCTGAGGCTGAAAATGGTTCTTTTTGCCTCTTGCCTCGTCACATTGATTTTGCAGCGCCCCTTGTTCCGGGACTCTTTTCTTTTGTAACAGCTCAGGGCGTTGAACAATTTCTTGCTGTAGATGAAGGAGTTCTGATCAAATGCGGCGGTGAAGTTCTGGTTTCAACAAGAAATGCTGTGATCGGGCCTGACCTGGGAACGTTGAAACAGACAATTCAAAAACAATTTGTTGAGCTTGACGATCGGGAAAAGATATCTCGTTCAGCCCTGGCAAAACTTGAGGCTAATTTTGTCCGGCGATTTATGGAATTGAAAAAACCGGGGTAAGGGCTATGAAAAATGAATATCAGAGAAAAGCGGAAAAATTAGGCAAAGCGGTGGGGGCTAAAGAACTCCGCAAGATAAAAGCTCGTCGCGAAAAAGACAGCGGCATCTGGTTTGGACTGGGCATGTTCGGCCTTGTCGGCTGGTCGGTGGCCGTTCCCACATTGATCGGCATTGCACTGGGCATCTGGATAGATCTGAAATGGCCGAGTCGCTATTCGTGGACACTCATGCTTCTTGTTATCGGCGTCATCCTTGGCTGTTTGAATGCCTGGTTCTGGATTACGTGCGAGCGAAAGTTTATAGATACCTAAAGTGATCGGTTCAGGGTTCAAGGGTTATAACAGGAGATATTGATTTTTGGCAGCTACCTTGATATTTATATTAGCATTTGCAGCAGGTATCGGACTCGGGATATTTTATTTTGGCGGCCTCTGGTTGACAGTGCGGCGACTCCCCGCGGCGCGACATCCTGTTCTTTTAAGCTTTTGCAGTTTCTTCTGCCGTCTAATGGTGGTTCTGGCCGGCTTTTATTTTGTTATGGACGGTCATTGGCAGCGGCTGATTGTTTGCATGTTGGGTTTTTTAGGGATGCGGAGCATCCTTATGCGTCATTGGGGCCCGGATAGAGAATTGAGGAATTGATCTGCCTGCAGCAGAGTATTGATTTTAATTCCTAAATTCCCGAATCCCTAAATTCTTAAATTTAATATGAGTTTCATATGCATATAACTCCTGATACTTTAATTATCTTTCAATGGGGTCCTGTTTCACTGAATGCAACCATTTTCTTTACATGGTGCGTAATGGTTTTGATGGTTGTCGGCTCCTGGCTGATAACCCGAAAGCTTTCCACGGAAACCCATTTGTCTCGATGGCAGAACCTGATTGAAGTTCTGGTGACCGGTATGAGGGATGAGATCCGCGACATCAGCAGCCAGGACCCGGGCAGGTACCTTTCTTTTGTGGGCACGCTCTTCTTATTTATAGCTGTCTCGAATCTTCTTGGCATTGTTCCCGGTTATGTGCCGCCCACATCCTCTTTTTCAACCGCGGCAGCGCTTGCCCTGTGCGTCTTTGTAGCTGTTCCCCTCTATGCTGTTTCCCAAAAAGGCCTTTCCTACTTTAAAGAGTATATCGAGCCCTCTATATTTATGCTGCCGTTCAATATTATCGGGGAGATATCGCGCACCTTTGCACTGGCGGTTCGACTCTTTGGAAACATTATGAGCGGTACGATTATCGCTGCCATCCTGCTTGGCATTGCGCCTCTTATCTTTCCGGTTCTCATGCAGGTTTTAGGACTTCTGATCGGATTAATTCAGGCATATATTTTCGCAATCCTGGCTATGGTATACATCGCTGCAGCAACTCGTGCGCAGCGCCCGAAAGAAAAAGCCGGCCGGCAAAGCGAAAAAGGAGATTTGTTAAATGGATAATGTTAGCATTATTGGAGCCATGTCTATTATTGCTTCCGGACTGACCATGGCTATCGGTTCAATCGGTTCCGCTTTGGGAGAAGGGCGGGCGCTGGCACAGGCGTTGAGCGCCATTGCTCAGCAGCCTGATGAGACCAACAATATTACTCGAACCCTCTTTGTGGGTATGGCTATGGTGGAATCTACCGCAATTTACTGCTTTGTGGTGTCCATGATTCTGATTTTTGCCAATCCCTTCTGGGAGTATGTTGTATCCAAGGCAGGAGGATAACCTGTGCTTATTGACTGGTTTACCGTGATTGCCCAGATCATTAATTTTCTTGTTCTCGTTTACCTGCTCAAGCGTTTTCTTTACGGCCCGATTATCAGGGTCATTGACGAACGAGAGAAAAAAATTGCTCTTCGTCTGGAAGAAGCCGGCAAGAAAAAAGATGAGGCTGACCTCGAAGCAGAAGACTATCGCAGAAAAAACAGGGAATTTGATGAGCGCCGCGAAGAGATGTTCTCTCAGATCAGGGAGGAAGCGGAGGTTCGCCGTAAAGATCTCATAAACGAAGCCCGCAACCAGGTCGATGCCGACAGAACAAAGTGGTATGAGGCGATCCAAAGAGAGAGAGAAGCGTTTCTTCAAGACCTGCGACGTCGGGCAGGGAGGCAGACTTGCGCCATTTCCCGCCAGGTCTTGAAGGAGATGGCAGATGTTGACCTGGAAGATCACGTTATACATGTCTTCATTAAAAGGCTGCTGAGTCTTAACAAGGATGAGACAGAGGCGCTTAAGGAATCCATACATCGATTACCGCAAAAAATCAGCGTGCGCAGTGCTTTTAAAATTCCGGGGAAACCGGCCGTAGAAATTAAGGAAGCTCTGCGGAATCAGGCAGACGGCCATGTTGATGTGCAGTTTGAGGTTTCACCGGACCTTATATGCGGCATTGAATTAAAATTACAGGGCAGCAGAATATCGTGGAATGTGGATGATTATCTGGAAACCCTTGAAGAGAGTCTGCTTGCAGCGCTTGAGATTAAAGGAGAAAAGGCTGCTGAGAAAGAGCATGGCAGAGAATAACACAACACTGAAATCATTTCTGGATGACACCTTTACGCTTTTTGACGGCGTTCTTGAGGACCACAGACCGGAGCTGAAGAGCCGTGAGGTGGGCACGGTGAACTATATCGGCCAGGGCATTGCACGGGTGGATGGTTTGCCGGGAGTCAGATCAGAGGAACTGGTCCGCTTTTCCGGCGATGTCTATGGCATGGTTTTTAACATCGATGTTTCAGAGATAGGGGTTATTCTTTTTGGCGAAAGTGATGAACTGAAGGCCGGTTCCGAGGTAAGAAGCACCGGGCGGGTTCTGGATGTGCCGGTAGGTGATGCCCTGATCGGCCGCTTTGTGGATCCCATGGGCCGCCCTCTGGATAATCTGGGCCATGTCCATACTTCCGGGCGACGTCCTGTTGAACGGCAGGCTCCTGAGATTATGGACCGTTCTCCTGTGACAGTTCCGCTTCAAACCGGGCTCAAGGTGGTGGACGCATTAATTCCGGTCGGTCGCGGCCAGCGGGAACTCATTCTTGGTGACAGGCAAACAGGCAAGACAGCGATTGCGCTGGATACGATGATCAACCAGAAGGATAAAGATGTTATCTGCATCTATTGTGCCATTGGCCGGAGAAGCTCATCTGTAGCAAAACTTATTAACGATCTCCGCAAGCACGGCGCCATGAGCTACTCTATTGTTGTGGTAGCAGAAGGTGAAAGCCCTCCCGGGTTGCAGTTCATCGCGCCCTATGCAGCAACCACCATGGCAGAATATTTTATGGAACAGGGAAGGGACGTGTTGATCATATACGACGATCTGACACGCCATGCCCGGGCATATCGCGAGGTTTCGCTTTTGCTGCGTCGTCCTCCCGGCAGGGAGGCCTTTCCGGGCGACATATTCTATATCCATTCCAGACTCCTTGAACGCGCAACCCATCTCCGGGAAGAATTAGGAGGCGGCTCTTTGACCGCCCTGCCCATCGTGGAGACAGAGGCTCAAAACATATCCGCATATATTCCAACAAACATCATCTCGATCACTGACGGCCAGATATATCTTTCACCTGACCTCTTTCAAAAAGGTATCCTTCCGGCTGTGGATGTTGGGAAATCAGTATCCAGGGTTGGCGGAAAAACACAGCTTGCCGCATATCGAGCCGTTGCCGGCGACTTGCGCCTTTCCTATTCGCAGTTCGAGGAACTGGAGACATTTTCACGTTTTGGAACGCGTCTGGATGAGGAGACGCGCAAGACTCTGGATCGCGGGCGCCGGGTCAGGGAAGTTCTTAAACAGTCTCAATATGAACCCATGCCTGTTCCAGAGCAGGCCGCTGTTCTTGTGGCTGTAACCGGCGGCGTTTTTGATCAGATATCGCTCGATCAGATAGCAGGAGCCGAGCAACTGATACGTAAGGCCGTTACCACACAACTGCCTGATCTTTGCGCGCGCATTCAATCCGGAGATAAACTCAGTGATGAAGATCGTAATGCCCTTCTGAGCATAGCCGGGAAGGCCGTTGAAGAAATGAAGTCAGACAAT
>JAIVWD010000100.1:0-10176 GCA_049190315.1 Deltaproteobacteria bacterium
ATTTATTTAAGAAGCTTGGTGCAAATTTTTCCGGATACGACCTTAAACTTTCAGGCAAAGTGGTTTATCCAAAAAACAACTAACTTTTACCTAAATTGAGCGATTAGCCTTTAGCGGTTAGCTATTAGGTTAATGATTACAGGATGTTTTACTATTACAAACTTTCACCCATTGGGTGTTATTTCTAATTAACGTAATGCCCTGATTTTTCAAAGCTAAACGCTAATGGCTAACAGCTAATCGCTCAACTTAACTTTTAATAGGAAAAAAATGAAGAAAAGAAATTTAATTTTAAAAGCAATACTGCCCTTAATAGCAATTTTACTGATTTATGGGGTTGCGCTTGGTGAAGATAAAATTATTAAAATGGCTACGACAACAAGCACTCAGGCATCAGGCCTGCTTGATGTACTTCTTCCTGAATTAGAGAAGGATACGGGAATTCGTGTAAAGGTATTTGCTAAAGGTACGGGTGCAGCTATTCGGGACGGGATAGATGGCAATGTGGATGTGATTTTTGTTCATGCAAAGGAAAGAGAAAAAAAATTTATAAAAGAGGGCTACGGCACACAACGCTATGCTGTAATGCATAATGATTTTGTAATACTGGGGCCTTCAGACGACCCCGCCGGCATTCAAGGCCAAAGCAGTGCAGCCGCTGCATTGGCCGGAATAGCCAAAGCCGAAGCTCTGTTTATATCCCGTGGTGACGACAGCGGTACTCACACCAGGGAACAGGCTCTTTGGAAAATATCAGGAGTTTCTTTAGAAGTGAGAAAAACCGAGATATTAAAAAAAGGGAAGAAAACAGAAATCTGCTTTGCATTTCCTGAAAATTCCATGGCCTGGTATATTTCAATAGGCCAGGGTATGGGAAAAACAATAATATATGCTGACGAAAAACATGCATATACCCTTTCTGATAGAGGTACTTATATAAAATATAAATACGGCAGGAAAGCAGGCATAGACCTGCAAATCATGTGTGAAGGAGATCTTTTTTTAAATAACCCATATGGAGTGATTCCTGTCAATCCTGTTAGGCATCCGCATGTGAAATATGAACTGGCTGAAAAGTTTGCAAGCTGGCTTATCTCACCTAAAGCGCAGTCCCTGATAGCAAATTACAGGCTTATGGGAAAGCAGCTTTTTTATCCATGCAACTTCTAACTGACAGCTTTATATCTGCAATTCTTCTTATTGCATCCTTAAATCCGGAAGTGCTTTCAATTGTATGGGTATCTCTTAAGGTGAGCGGTATTTCCACTTTTTTCGCAAGCCTGATGGGCGTACCCCTGGGTTTTTTAATAGCTTACGGATCTTTTAAAGGTAAGCGTATTCTTATAATATGCCTGAATACAATGCTTGCCCTTCCCACTGTGGTTATAGGTCTTTTTGTATATTCATTTATCTCAAGAAGAAGTATTCTTGGTTCTTTAGATCTGCTTTACACTCAGAAAGCCATAGTTATCGGCCAGATCATACTAATCCTGCCCATAGTAGCAACCCTGACAATAGCTGCTATAAGCAGGATTGATGAAAGATACCGTAAAACCGCCATGACTTTAGGAGCTAATCGCTGGCAGACAGCCTGTGTAATATTCAGAGAGGCCAGGTTTGGGATAGTTGCTGCAGTGATAGCCGCATTTGGCAGAGTTATCGCTGAAGTGGGTATAAGTATGATGCTTGGAGGAAATGCGAAAGGTTTCACACGTACTATGACTACTGCTATGGCATTGGAATACGATAAGGGAGAATTCATCCTGGCTGTAGCTCTGGGTATTATATTACTGGTATTAAGCTTTGGTATTAATCTCATTTTTAATTTTTTCCAGGGGAGAACCAGAGCCTGATGCTTTATGTATTATCAAAGATAACCAGGAAATACGGTTCAAGGACAGTCCTGGACATTCCTTTAATGGAAATTGAACAAGGGAAAATTTACGCTTTGCTTGGGCCAAACGGTGCCGGCAAAACTACCCTGTTGAACATCCTGGGTTTTCTTGAGGCTCCTGCCACCGGAGATATCTTTTACCATTCAACTCGGGTAAGTTTTTTCGAGTCTTACCTGCAAAACTTGCGCAGGGAAGTAGTTATGATAGATCAGCACCCCATTTTATTTACAGGCACGGTTTATAAAAATGTGGAATTCGGCTTAAAAATCAGGGGTATTCCTAAAAAAAAGAGGGGAATTATTATTGAAGAAACCCTTGATCTTGTTGGAATGAGTGATTTTGTCCAGGCTCAGGCGCACCGGCTTTCAGGCGGTGAGACTCAGCGGGTAGCACTTGCCCGGGCGCTGGCTGTTTCCCCTGAAGTGCTTTTGTGTGACGAGCCCACTTCGAATTTAGATGTGGAAAATCAGACTGCTGTTATAAATACTCTAAAGCAGATAAATGAACAAAGAAAAACAACTATAATGTTTACAACGCACTACATGTATCAGGTCTCTTCATTAGCCCACCATACTTTTTTCCTTGACCACGGCAAACTTGCCGCCACTTAGGCAGAGCATTTCAAATTGTGCCGATAATCGGCCAACCCGGGTTTTCATTTTTTCCCCAAAAGCACAGTATGGCTGCGACCTATCTTGGGACTGTCGATTACATTAAAACCATTCTGTTCAGCAATAGAAATAGTTATTTCAAAATCCTTTTCTGATACATGTCCCTTTGGTTCTATTACAAGAAATGTTCCAGCAGGTTTTATCGTTTCATATATCTGAGAAAAAAACGTGTGAGCATCAGAAACTTCGTGTACAACAGCAGATGCAAAAGCGAAATCGATTTTTTCCTTAAGGTCATCCAGACTAAGTAAATTATGGTGACATATGCGTGTTTCAATTCTATTGGCCAATCCTGCTTTCTGTGCGCGTTTTTTGAGTGACTTAATCATCTTCTCTTGCACATCCACACATATGACTTTCCCGTTCGAACCGATCATCTGTGCAAGGGGCAAACTGAAGAAACCCATTGCACAGCCAATATCTAAAACCTTCATCCCGTTCTCCACGTATGGGGCGAGTATCTTTTTAGGATTTTGAAATAATTTTCTTACAGGACTGGCAAGAAGATAACCAACCCATACAGGACACACACTCTCAGCCATCTATTTTTTTCTCAATAAAATTTGTTTTCTTCAGCCTATAGCCTTCAGTCTAAATACCTGAGTAGTTACGTTTAGGGTTATATAGACTTTCAGATAAATAATTTCACTGTGTTATCAGTCGTCGACGTATAACTAATACGCCTTCCTCCTTCTGGCCTTGTGAAATTAATTATCTGAAAGTCTATAGGATTTTTTTGTATCCGCATTCTTTATTAAGGCAGGTGAGAAAAGTACCTTGTTTTTTAGTGGATTTTTCTACTAAAAATTCAGCGCCGCAATCCGGACAATTTTCTGCTACAGGTTTGTCCCAGAGGGCAAATGTGCAGTCAGGATAACGGTTGCAGCTATAAAAGATTTTCCCCCTTTTTGACCGCCTTTCAACAATTTCGCCGGTGCAGCCTTTTTCCGGACACTTTACACCTGTAGTTTTATCTGGTTGGTTTGCATTTATGGATTTAGTATTTTTGCATGCCGGATACCCGCTGCATGCTAAGAATTTGCCGTATTTGCCCTGCTTTAACACCATCGGTTTTTTACATTTTTCACAAACTATATCTGATATTTCATCTTCAGGCAGCTCTATTGGGTGAATTTTGCCTTTTTCATCTCGTGTGTAGTTCCTTGTGTACTTACATTCCGGGTATCCGCTGCAGGCAATATAGTGACCATTTTTGCCGACTTTGATGTTTAGTTGTTTTTTGCATACAGGACAGGAAAGATCTGTAGGTATGCCTACGCCGCGTATGCTGAGCATATTTTCTGCGGCTGCATCCAGTTCTTTTTTAAAGGGGCCGTAGAAACGGGTGAGAATTTCTAAAGAATCTGTTCCCGAAGTTTCTATACGGTCAAGATCTTCTTCCATCTTGGCTGTAAAATCAACTTCAAATATGTCTGGGAAGCTTTTAACAAGAAGGTCATTAACGATAAATCCAAGTTCGCTTGGCTTGAAGTATCCTTTTAGAAAATCAACATATCCCTTTTCCTTGATTGTAGATAATATTGAAGCATAGGTGCTGGGACGGCCGATTCCGTTTTCTTCAAGCTCTTTTACAAGTGAAGCCTCTGAAAATCTTGGCGGCGGCATGGTAAAGTGCTGTTTGGGATCTATTTTATTGACCTTTAATTCTACTCCTTCAGATAATTCAGGAATATTGATTTTTTCTTTTTCGCTTTCTATTTCTTCATCCACAGACATGTAAAGAGCCATAAAGCCAGGAAATTTAACAGATGATCCGCCGGCGGTAAACAAATATGGCCCGGCTTTAATAGAGATTGTATTTTTATTTATCAGAGCTTGTTGCATCTGCGATGCAATAAAACGCTGCCAGATAAGACGGTACAGGGACATCTGGTCCTTGGAGAGATAAGGGGCTAATTTTTCAGGAGTGTTGAAAACCGATGTGGGCCTGATAGCCTCGTGAGCGTCTTGAGCTTTTTTCCGGTTCTTGAAGAATCTTGGCTTATCAAGAGCAAATTTTTCCCCGAACTTTTCCCGAATCAGCATAAGTGCTTCTTCTGCGGCTTCTTTTGCAATTCTGGTGGAATCAGTACGCATATAAGTAATAAGTCCTTCAGTTCCACTTGTTCCGATGTCAACACCTTCGTAAAGCTGCTGCGCTACAACCATGGTTTTTTTTGCAGAGAATCTAAGCTTTCTGATTGCTTCCTGTTGAAGTTTACTTGTGATAAAAGGGGGGAGAGGATTTTTTTTCGTAATCTTTTTTTGAACTTTTTTTACAATAAATTTATTTTCTGAAAGTTCATTCAGGATGGCGAGTGATGCCTTTCCGTCAGGAATTTTGATCTTTTTTTCGTTCTTTTTTACAAGTTTTGCCTTAAATTGCGGAGGTGATGTGCTTTCGAGAAGGGCTGTTATAGACCAGTATTCTTCCGATTCAAAGGCATGAATAGCTCTTTCTCTTTCACATATTATACGTACTGCAACTGATTGTACACGCCCGGCACTGAGGCCGTTTTTTACTTTGCGCCACAGCAATGGAGATGTCTGGTATCCAACCAGTCTGTCAAGAATTCTTCGTGCCTGCTGAGCCTCGTATTTTTTCTTATGAAGATCTTCAGACGCTGCAATTGCTTCAATAATAGCTTTTTTTGTAAGCTCATGAATAAGTACTCTGTAAAATTTTCTTCCTTTTTTCTTGAGAACTTCTGCGGTGTGCCATGCAATAGCCTCTCCTTCCCGATCAGGGTCAGGTGCCAAATAAATGTCTGTTGCATTACCGGCGGCTTTTTTTAAGGAGGTTATAATTTTCTGTTTTCCTGGAATAACAATGTATTTAGGCTCAAAGTTTTTTTCTATATTTATTCCAATCTCTTTTGCAGGGAGGTCCTTTATGTGCCCAACGGTAGCAACAACGTTGTATTGCGAGCCCAGATACTTTTTTATAGTTTTTATCTTTGTTGGTGATTCAACTACAAGTAGTGGTTTAGTCACTATATCTCCTTACTGATTTTCATTAATTGGTAATAGGGCAGCCACAAAGACACTAAGACACCAAGATTATAATAATTCTCATTTACCTGCCTGCCCGCAGGTAATGCTGTTTTTAATAAAAGGCTCGTTAAATAACTGCACGGTCCAAAGTTCTGTCATTCCTGCGAAGGCAGGAATCCATAACCCATTGATTTTGCTGGATTCCCGCCTTCGCGGGAATGACGGTTCGGCCAATAGGATATTTCTTTAAAATTCATAGGGTTAGAAAGAACTATGGACTCTTAAGATAATAAAGCGTTAAAATTTATATCTCTTCTTTGTGCCTTTGTGCCTTAGTGGCCGATTTTAAATATAGTCAGTCATTTATTTCTATAGAAAAGAACTTCCCTGGAGCCTGATGAACAATACCCTGCAGTTCAAGCTTAAGAAGTATGCCTGAGAGTTTTCCGGGTTCCATAGATATTTTTCGTACAAGATCATCTATATGAACAGGGTAGTGACCAAGGCCTGTAAATACAAGCGATTCTTCTGATGACAAAGAAAGCGGTTTGGCTGTTTTATCTTCAGGTTTATCTTCGCGCTTAATTTTATTATTTAAGCTGTCATCTGTTATTAAAGGAGAAAGCTCTTCAAGTATGTCCTGTGTATTTTCGACCAGCTTTGCTCCCTGTTTAATCAAACTGTGTGTTCCAATACTTTTAAAGGAATTGATATTGCCGGGCACGGCAAAAACTTCTCTTCCCTGCTCTGCTGCGAGGCGTGCTGTAATGAGTGAGCCGCTTTTCTGGGTTGCTTCAACGATAACTGTTCCAAGTGAAATGCCGCTGATTATTCTGTTTCTTATTGGGAAATTGTGAGGTTCAGGCTCCTCTAAAAGAGGAAATTCGGAAATAACCGCGCCTTTTTCGGCAATCTTATGGAAAAGCTTCAGATTTTTATGTGGATAAACTCTTTCGAGACCGCTTCCAAGCACGGCTATTGTTTTTCCTTTGCCGATTAAAGCACCTGTATGTGCAGCAGTATCAATCCCTACTGCCATGCCGCTTACTATTGTAAAATCAAGAGCAGCTAATTCCTCGCACAGCCTTTTTGTTATTGAAATACCGTAGCTTGTTGCATTTCTGGATCCCACCACGGCAATATTCTTTATAGAGTTACAAAGATTCCCCAAAACATATAAAAAGGGCGGTGGATCCGGTATTTGAAGTAGAAGAGAAGGGTAGGCCGGATCAGACATTGTAACAATTTGATAGCCTTTTTTCATTACAAGATCGAAATCTTTTTTGACTATTTCCGGTATTTTGTGAGCTTTAATCGCAGCAACTATGCGGGGCGTTATGCCGTTTACCTGAAGAAGGTCTTCCTGTGATGCTTCAAAAACAAGGCTCGGTGACTTGAAGCGGTCTAACAACCGCTTAAAAAGGTGATTTCCTATGCCGGAGACACCTTTAAGGTCAAACCATGGAAACAGGGTTTTCATAACTGAATTTTCTTTCCGCGCCTTCGCCAAATCAGGAGTATTGGGCTTGCAACGTATATTGATGAATACGTTCCAATAAGAATTCCAATTATCATTGCGAATGCAAAGTCGTGGACGATGCCGCCCCCTATGACAAACAGCGCAATAACAACTGTAAGGGTTGTTAAAGAGGTCAATACGGTACGGCTTAGAGTTTCATTAAGGCTTCTATTAATAACGAAATCCAAAGGTTTTTTCCGGTATTTTTTTAAATTTTCTCGTATGCGGTCAAAAACAATTATTGTATCGTTTAAAGAATAACCTATAATAGTTAAAAGTGCGGCAATAATGGGCAAGGTGAATTCTTTATCAAAAATGGAGAAGATACCTACGGTAATTATAATATCATGGATTAGAGCCACAATGGCACCCATTGCATATTTCAGATTGAGGAACCAGAAGAGTATAATGGCTAAGATGAGTGCGGCTGTGATCAGGATGGGTATGCTGACGTTAATAAGAGAGAGAAAATAGACACTGCTCATAAGTGCTGCCGCCATGATTCCACTTAAAACCCATTTAAATTCAAAACGACCGGATATATATATTGTAATAAAAAGCAGGGCATAGAACATGGCGAACAGCGCTTTTTCGCGCAGATCTTTACCCACCTGAGGGCCCACCATCTCAATGCGCCGGATTTCTACCTCGTTTCCTGTAACGGCTTCCAGGGCATTTTTTACCTTGCCGGAAAGTCCTTGAGAAGTCATAACCGATATGTCGGTTCTGATAAGATATTCATTCTCTTCTTTGTCTCCAAATTGTTGAACAGATGATTTGTCAAGATCAATGGTATCAAGCCCGGATTTGATTGTATTAATGCTTGCAGGAGCAAGGAGCTTTACCTGTATTAATGTACCGCCGGCAAAGTCGATTCCATATTTTGGGCCTTTGTGGAGTATCAGAGAAATAAAGCTGATAAGAATCATTGTTGCGGATATGTAGAATGCCAACTTGCTTTTTCCTAAAAAATTCAAATTTATGTCGGATTTTATAAACCGCATGTATATATGTCCTTTAAAAGATAGGTTTACGGTTCACGGTTTACGGTTTCTAACTCAAAACTGGCTACCAACGTAAGGCGGGGACAGATGCTTTAATCAGCCATAGAGCCAAAATGGCAAGTGTCCCGCTTTAATTTGGTAGCCCTCAAAACTCAAACCCGTGAACCGTGAACCGTGAACCCAATTTTTTATTTATATACTCAGGCTTTTAATTTTTCTGTTTATCAGGAGATAATCAAAAACAAGCCGGGCAAGGATAAGCGCTGTAAACAGGCTTGCCAATACGCCGAGACTCAGTGTTACGGCAAAACCTTTTATCGGTCCGGTTCCAAACTGAAACAGGACAAGAGCTGCGATAAGAGTTGTTACGTTTGCATCAAGAATGGTAAGGGTGGCCCTGCTATAGCCTGCATTTACGGCAGCTCTCTGAGTCTTGCCCAGACTCATTTCTTCTCTGATACGTTCAAATATCAGAACATTGGCATCAACAGCCATCCCTATAGTTAATATGATTCCTGCAATACCTGGAAGAGTTAAGGTGGCCTGAAATGCTGCAAGTCCTCCGGCAATCAGGACAATGTTAAGGATAAGTGCAATGTTTGCGATAAGGCCTGAAACCTTATAATATACAACCATAAACAGAACAACGAGCATGCCCCCAACGTACATGGAGATAAGTCCCTTTCTTATTGAATCAGCTCCAAGAGAGGGGCCTACAGTTCGTTCCTCAATGATTTCAACCGGCGCCGGCAGAGCGCCGGCCCGAAGAACAATTGCAAGGTCACGCGCTTCTTCTGTTGTAAAATTTCCTGTAATGCGTGCTTCGCCGCCGGTAATTTTTTCCTGAATAACAGGTGCGGAATAGACTTTATTATCTAAGACTATTGCAAGTCGTTTTTTAACATTTTCTCCTGTTATTCTTTCGAAAATCCTTGCCCCCTTTTTATCGAAATTGATGGAAATATATGATTCATTAAACTGGGAGTCTATTTGAACCCTTGCATCCGTAAGGTATTCACCAGTTAGAAGAGTTCGTTTCTTTACAAGATAGGGGGATTTTATGGCGCGTTCTGCGTCCTCATTGTCCTGATAAAGAAGTTCACTGCCCGCCGGTATATTCCCCTTTAAAGCGGCATTCAGGTCATGGGTTTCATCCAGTAATTTAAATTCCAGAAGAGCTGTTTTACCAATTAACTCCTTTGCTCTTTGTGTGTCTTTGATGCCCGGGAGCTGGATAAGAATTCGTTTTTCACCCTGGCGACGTATATCAGGCTCATTTACGCCGAACTGATCAATACGATTTCTTATTGTTTCAAGTGCCTGTTCAGCCGCCAGCTTTTTTATATGACTAGTTTCATCGTCCGGTAAATTCAATATAATGGTAAGTATTTCATCATCAGTCGATTTTGAAAGAACCCGCAAATCCTCAAGTTCATTATCCAGCAGTTTATCAAAACTCAGGATATTGTTGTTACCACGTATTTTGAGCGATATTTTGGTGTTTTCTATTCTGTCTATTCCGACGTACCTTATATTTTCTTTCTTTAAAAGACTGCGGAGTTCATAAGTCATACGTTCTATTGTACTTTCAACTGATTTATCAGTATCAACTTCAAGTACAAGGTGCATTCCTCCCTGAAGATCTAAACCAAGATTTATCTTCTTATGTGGCCACCAGCCTTGATTTATTGTAGGAAGAATATAAACGATTGCAGTTATAATGACCGCAAAGACTATAATTACTCGCCATGAAAAATTCTTCAATTGGATATTCCCTTCAATAAAGAGCTAAAAGGATTAAGAATATTTACTATAATATAAGTGCCTAAATATTAAAGTGCCTAAAGTGAGCTAAAGTATATTAAAGTGCCTAAAGTTAAGGAATGCGCCTTTGGCGCTGCCAATTTTAATTTTTTCCATACAACTTTGAGCATCCTTCAGCAAAAGTTATAACCAAGCCCTAACTACCTATTGCCCGCCGAAGGCGTACCACAACTTTAGGCATTTTAGGCACTTTAGCTCACTTTAGGCACTTTTTGTCCTTAATCAGCCTTGTTTTCAACAACTGGCTGGGGCGGGGAAGGTTGATTTAG
>JAIVWD010000101.1:0-10084 GCA_049190315.1 Deltaproteobacteria bacterium
TCGAATTTTGAATAAGGTATTTTGCTAATTTACAAACTGGCGGAGCGAAGCGACATCATTATTCGACGTTCGACGTTCAATGTTCGATGTTGGACGTTCATCTTTTAATCTGTTGAATGACTTAGCGCTTATGGGAATGATGGGGTCTGTGATCCCTAAACCCTGAACCCTGTCTTATGAAATATTTTTCTTTTAAAATAGTTATATTATGTTTACTATTGCCTCCTGTAGTTTATATATTTTCTGTACAATCCCTGGAAACTCACCTGAAAAACAGATATACAAGCGAGATTGAAAATATTTATACTGGTAATACGCATGCTTTATTTGAAGGCAGTATAAGTATAAGAGATTCCATAAATAAAAATATTAATCTCTACTTGCAAAGCAAGTCTTTAATATCGTGGGGTGTAGATGTAAAAGTAACAGTTACCACAAAAAGGGGCACGATTTTATTTCCTGCTTTTTTTGAAAATGATGCAACCTCTTTACTCCAGCCTGATCCAATCCAGATAGCCACTGAAAACTATAACCTCATGCATGAGGGGCTCATCCTGAATGTTGACCTGAAAGTTGGGCACAACACACTTATTTCAAATACAATACTGATTTTTTATATTTTTGTATCGTTCACTATACTTTATTATCATTACAGGTCAGGCTTAATAAAGGCAAAACAGGATGATATTGAAAAAGAAAAAGAAATTGACCGGCTCTTAAAACTAAAAAATATCTATACGGAAAAGCTGAAATTTCTTGGTCAAGACAGAAAAAAGCTTACTTCTGAAGCTAAAAAAATAAAAAATCAGATGGAAGATGAAAAGGAAAAGGCCAGCAGAAATGAAGATGAGATGATAAAAGAAATTGTTTTTCTTGAAAAAGAAACTGAGACAAATCTTGCTCTCCAGATTAAACAGCAGGAAGAAATTGATTCATTGAAAGAAAAAATTGATCAGTACACAAAGAGCTTGCAAAAAGAATCCAGGCAGAAAACAAAAAATCATCCGAGTATCAAGAAAAGATTTGATACGATTTATAAAAATCTTTCAATTAATGAAAGAGCAATAAACGGTTTTATTGATCTTACAGATGATATGAAGATAAAAGTAGAAGAAATTATCCACCAGCTTAACGAAGATCCAAAACTTGTTTCGATTAAAAGAAAGGTGTTTGGAAAAAAGGGGCATGAGACAGTATTAGAAGTAATATTTGCTTACAAAGGGCGCCTTTATTACAGAAAAACAAAGGATAACAAGATTGAAGTGCTTGTCATTGGGACCAAGAATACACAGACAAAGGATCTAGGGTTTCTTGAAAAAAAATGAACATCGAACATCGAACGTCCAACGTCGAATTTTGAATAATGTATTTTGCTAATTTATAAACTGGTGGAGCGGAGCGATTTCATCATTCGATGTTCGATGTTCAATGTTCGATGTTGGACGTTCATCTTTTAATTGATATCCTTCAGCCTTCAGCCTTCAGTCCAATCTACCTAAATAGTTTGGATTTGTTTCCTTAATATACTTTTTAATCCCATCAACTATGGCCTCACACAATCGTTCCTGATATTTTGAATTTATTAATCTTTTACATTCTTTTGGATTACTTATAAATGAGGTTTCTATCAGGATGGCGGGCATCTGAGCTCCGAGAAGAACATAAAACGGAGCCTGCTTAACTCCTTTATTATTTATTCTGCTATATTTATTCTTTTTCAGACAGTTGCACAAAGCTGTCTGGACATGGCCGGCAAGACGGCTGGACTCATTTATTTTTGCATTCTGCATTAGATCACTTAAGATTGTCTGAAGATCGCTTATATTTTTTGTAGATGTGGCATTTTCACGTGCAGCAACTAAAATGGATTCATCATCTGTGGCAAGGTTAAGAAAATATGTCTCAATTCCAAATGCCCTCCTGCTTCTTGCAGCATTTGTGTGTATTGATATAAAAAGGTCTGCATTTTTTGTGTTTGCAATAGCTGTTCTTTCTTCCAAAGTTAAATACCGGTCACGAGTTCTGGTAAGAAATACTTCACATTGCAGCTCTTTGCGAATCTTTTTTGCAAGTTTTTTAGCGATCTTAAGAACAACATCTTTTTCATAAACGCCTTTAAGATACCCTGATGCCCCTCTATCACGCCCGCCATGACCTGGATCTATAACTATACAGTTAACTCCAAGGGCAAGCTGTTTTGCTAAAGCGCTTGTTGTAAACTTTTTGCCCTTCTCAGCGGTCTTTAACTCTGATGTTTTTCTCTTTGCTTCCGTTCCCCAGACATCAATAACAATTCTGAATGGGTTTTTAAGAGAAAAGATTTTATAGGTTTTAAAAGACTTTATATCAACTACGACTCGAACCATATCTGCGGTAAACTGGCCGGCTCTTGCATCACTCAGCAAATCGTCATTTATGGGAATTGTCTTTTTTATCCCATCTCCAAGTCTGCTGTTTTCCAAATCAACATAAAGTCTTTGAGGTTTTTGAATTGATGGGTCTTTTCTCAGCAGTCTGTGATTATATGTTGTATCTTTATCCGCATCGATAACAATTCGAGTATAGCTTGGATTGGACCAGTATCTGAGGCCGGTTATAGTAACGACTTTATTTATTCTTGATGGCTTAATATATTTTTTAAGCTTTTTTTTCTCAGAAAGTGATTTCTTTTTAGTAGATACTTTTATTTTTTCAGGAAGTGATTTCTTTTTAATAGATACTTTTATTTTTTTTGAGCTTTTCTTTCTTTCTTTTTTTGAAAAAACACGAATCTTTTTTATAGCCTTACCCTTGTATTCGCTTTTTGGGAACTGCTTTATTAGGCGCTCAAAGATATCAACGGCTTCTTTCCTGTCTGACTCTCTTGATGAAATTTTGTATAGTTTACCATAAAGCTCCCCTGACATATATAGACCTGCTGCTGCCCATGAACCTTTTGGATCATGTTTGTAAACCGCCTGAAACTTCTCAATGCAACGCAGCCAGTTATGTCTGTATTTATTTTTTTTTGGGTTATTGCGAAGTTTTTTATAACAGGTTTCGGCTTTAAAATATTTATCCTTTGCCGTGATTGCAAATGACTCACAAGGCCATAAAACTGCAAGAACATAGCAGCAGATGAGTAAACTAAATAATATGGTTTTTTTATTCAGCATAATATTAAAAAACAGGTGTCAGGGATCGGGGATTAGGGATTAGCTTCCCAGCCACGGACAAACAAGTTTGTCCATGCCACCCGACAACTTCCCAACCTCCCAGGCCTCATAGCCTCCCAGCCTCATAGCCTCATAGCTTCTCTATTTTCTCCTTAAGTTCATTAAGATAATTAAGCGCTTCAATAGGAGTTATTTTCGATATATCAAGCTGCTGCAGCTTTTCAATTACAAAAGTCTCAGGCTGTCTAAACAGATTTAGCTGCACTTGTTTATTTTCAGGTGAATCGTGGTCGCCCATAATGCTTGCCTGCCGTCTGTCCGGCGGGATAGAAGCTCCGTTTAATTTGTTTTCCCTGTTCTCTATATTATAAAGAATCTTTTTCGCGCGCTTTATAACATGTTCGGGAATACCTGCAAGACGTGCGACCTGAATACCGTAACTTCGGTTTGTACCACCTTCAACCAGCTTTCTCAAAAAAATTATTTCATCATTCCATTCCTTTACTGCAATATTATAATTTTTTATTCTATGTTTTTTTTGCGCCAGATCAGTCAGTTCGTGGTAATGTGTTGCAAATAGAGTTTTAACTCCTTTTTGATTTAAATCATGGAGGTATTCCGCTACTGCCCAGGCTATGCTTAAACCGTCAAAGGTGCTTGTACCCCTGCCGATCTCATCCATGATAATAAGACTTTGTTCATTTGCATTGTTCAAGATATTGGCTGTTTCCTCCATCTCTACCATGAAAGTGCTCTGGCCTGAAGAAAGATTGTCAAGCGCTCCTACACGGGTAAATATTCTATCTGTTACACTTATGGAGGCCTTTTCTGCGGGGACAAATGAGCCCATCTGCGCCATAAGCACTATAAGCGCCACCTGCCTGAGAATAGTTGATTTGCCTGCCATGTTGGGACCGGTAATAATGATTATCTGGTTTTCATCATTATCAATATTGATGGAATTAGGCACAAACCGTTCCCCTGCTATCATTTTTTCCACTACAGGGTGACGCCCGTCTTCAATTATAATACGGCCATCAGTATTGATCTGCGGCCTGTTATAGTCATTCTGATCTGCAATTTCAGCAAGGTTAAGCAGACAATCAAGCCTGGCTAAAAATTGTGCGGCATGCTGGATGGTTTTATTATTTGTTATGACCTGTTCCCGTATTCCATTAAATATTTCATATTCAAGTGCTGATCTTCGCTCTTCCGCACCTAAGACCTTTTTTTCGTATGTTTTGAGTTCGTCGGTAATGTAACGTTCTGCATTTACCAGAGTCTGCTTGCGTACATAATTAGCTGGAACAATCTCTGAGTGAGTTTTCGGGACCTCAATATAATATCCAAATACTTTATTATATCTTACCTTGAGTGAGTTTATTCCTGTTGCATCTCTTTCAGTGGCCTCTAACCTTGCAAGCCAGCCTTTGCCTTCCCGGCTGAGATTTATAAGACCGTCTAATTCCTTATTATAACCTTTCTTGATTATTCCGCCTTCATTGATCGTAAGCGGCGCATCTTCCCGGATTGAACTATCTATGAGATTTGCCAGCTCATAAAGCCGATCAGGGTTTAAGGTCAATTTAAAAAGTTCTGATTGAAGAAGCGAAAGAGCCGAACAGATATCCGGCAGACTTTGAATTGACTGTTTTAAAGCAATAAGATCACGTGCATTTGAATGCCCCATGGATATCTTACTGCCCAGACGTTCAAGGTCATAAACCGATTTTAAACTCTCTCTCAGTCTTTTGCGTACTTGTATATTGTCTTTTGCCTCTTCAACAGCATCGTGTCTTAATTTTATCTTATGTATGTCAATCAGGGGATATCTTATCCATGTTTTAAGCAGCCTGCCTCCCATGGAAGTTATTGTCCTGTCAATTATATTGATAAGGGTGCCGGGCTTTGAACCAGCACGAATATTTTTTATAAGCTCAAGATTTCTGCAGCTAATGTCATCAACTATAAGATAATTACTTAATTTGTATGTTTCTATTCCGGTAATATGATCAAGCTGCTGCTTCTGGGTATCCAGTACATAAAATATAAGTGCCCCGGCAGCACTGACACCTGTTTTTAGTTTTTCACATCCAAAACCTTCAAGTGAAACAGTTTTAAATTGTTTGATAAGCCGTTCCCTGGCTTTTCTATACTCAAAAACTTTGTCATCTAAAAAGGTTATAGATTTTTCTGATAAAGCATTATTGATCTGAAAAAAAAGGGGGTCGTTTTTTATTGAGTTGGGGAGTAAAATTTCGCTTGGGGATATGCGGAGGGCTTCATCTATAACTGAATGAAAGTCTTTAGATTCATACACCCTGAAAGTTCCGGTTGATATATCTAAACATGAAAGGCCAATGGCATTGTCGCGGGCTATAGCAAGAATATAATTATTCGATTTTTCGTCTAATAATTCGTCATCTAAAATCATCCCCGGGGTGATAACTCTGACTACATCTCTTTTTACCAGCCCCTTTGATGCCGCCGGATCTTCAACTTGTTCACATATTGCTACCTTGCAGCCATTATTTATCAGACGTGCAATATAATTTTGTGCGGCACGGAAAGGAATACCGCACATTGGAATTGGATACTCGTCTTTCTTGTTTCTTGAGGTTAGAGTTATTTCAAGTATCCTGGATGCAGTCTTTGCATCCTCGAAAAACATTTCATAAAAATCTCCCATTCGATAAAAAAGTATTGAATCAGCGTACTTTTCCTTTATGGATAAATACTGCTTAATCATAGGAGTTACTTTAGAAATATTCATGCACTTTTTTGCTCTTCTTCCTCCTCATTTTCTTTGTTATTGCCGGATGAACCGCCTTTTAACGATTCTAATTCATTGATAAGTAATGTTATATTTTCATTTTGTGAATCTATTTCAGCTCCAAGGCTTTTTACAACTTTTCTGAAGCTGAGCCTGTCGATCAGCGTAAATATATATGAGATAATAAATCCTGTCAAAAAAATGCCGGCAAAAAGGATTGCTCTAAACAATTCAGGTGTCTCATACTTTGTAAAGATAAAATCCACACTCAAACTTTGTTTTGCCATAAAAAAATCCTGATTCTGAAAAATAACTATTCCCATTAATCCAAAAATAACTGCCCAGAAACCGATCTTAAACTTTCTCATATTGTTTCTCCCGTCATATCAAATCGTTAGATCTAAAAACATAATGTATAGCTTTATGTTCAAAGAAACAAATCAGAAATTTGAAAACTCAAAAGTAACTTGTTAACAACCAGAGGTGGCGGGCATTTAAATTTAAAATGGCTGACTGTTTGAGCGTATTAGTGAGCATTAAGAAAAAAGAGGCACTCTTATAATTTTTGTTAAAAGGATAAACTCAAGCCATAACGTTCTATTTTTCTAACTGATATTAATACTCTTTTTTCTTTAGGCTCACTTATGCGCGAGTTTCAGACGTTCTTAAATTTAATTGTCCGCTGCCTCTGGTTAATCTCTGAGTTTTCAAACCAGTTTTCATTTGCTGTCACCCAACACCCGATCCCCGACCCCTGCTTTTTTACTCTTTTCCGTTATAAAACTCAACCTTTTTTTCTCTAAACAGACCTCATTAAAAATGATTTTTATATGTTCTCCAAGCCCTTTATTCATAACGGATCTGATAAAAATTGGACATTTGGTCGGTCTGGGTTCAAAGGTTCACGGTTCAAGGTTCAGGGTTAATCGCTTCGCGATTTTTTTCGATCTGCCTGTGCGTTGCACGCAGACAGGTGCCACTGATTTCACTGGGTAAGTATCATGAATCTGTCAACCTCTGAACCTTGAACCTTGAACCATAACTGCTAAATGGAATAGAAGTTTATTGTCCAATAAATCACCCCTTAATTAGCAAAAATTTACGAGGTCTGTTAAACAGGTATTAATTCCAAATTTCCCCATAAGCCTATTTCGTCACCCATAATAATTGCAACAGCATCAATCCCTTCAATATTTTTCCCAATATCAATTGCCTTTGGGATATCAGCTTTTGATTTAATATGATTGCCTATTGAAGTTGCCGCTGCATCGGCAAGAGGGCATGATTCTGATAATACACATACAGCATCAGCATTGCCAAGGCTTAATGAATGTCCGACACTACCTGATGATGTACACACAGCAGCAGGTTTTTTTATTGAATCTATTCGAAATCCAATACGTAAGCTTAATGGAGATTTGCCTGCAAAAATACCGATTTTAACCGGTTCATTAGTCTTTAAAAAAATATCGCCTCCATTTTCTACAACAACTTCATCAGAAAATGATAAAAGATCAAGTCCAACATATTCTGCAATTGCGCCGGCAACCGCAGCCATTGGCCCAACACCTGCTTTATTGCCGGCATTTACCATATCTCTGACTATGCTCGGTGCAGGACCGTTAATTTGCCACGGTTTAAGTGTTTTTTCAAATTCAGGATACCTGTTAATATAGCTCTCAACATATCCTCTATATTTCAAAACCAATTCCGTTGTTTTATCCGCAAGGATTTCCCCGGCATGTATGAACAAATCTGTTTCTTTAACAACTACATTAAAGGAAACCAGATCATTTTTTTTTACCAGATTGCGGTAGGTACGGTTTTTATTCACTCAACCCCTGATCCCTGACACCTAAAGCCCTGACCCCAATTATTGTTGACTTAAGCACATTTTGTTTTGAACCGCAGAATGTCGAACAAGGAATGTCGAATTACGAAGGAAGGTACTTAATAATTTTTAAAAAACATCCACATTTCGACATTCAATATTCCCTGTTCGACATTCATCATTCAATTGGCGCTTCTTGACACCGAAATGATCACGTTTTGGTCTATGTCACTTTTTTGTATTGCACCCGTTTTGTTTAAATTAACGCTCATACTCCCCGATCCCTGACACCTGATCCCTGATCCCTGCTTTTTTTATTTTATTTGAATTTTCGGCCTCATTTCAATTGGGCACTGTCTCAAGAAATACTTATCCGTCATACCGGCAATAAAGTCTCTTACAATTTCTTCTTTGCTGTGATTTTCAATATAATCGTATGACATATCTTTCAAAAATCTTGTGAAAATCACTGACGAATGATTCTCATTTTTAACATCATTGAGATATCTTTCAAAAAGTATTTCAAAAAGTTCTTTTATTCTTTCCCGGCTGGTTTTAATTTTTGAATTCATGTAGATATATTTGAGATTAAAATCTTTTAATTTTTTTAAAGCATCAGATATTTCGGCACTAAATGCCGTATATGATTTTTGAAAGCTGTTTTCTATAATATCCGTAACGAGATTATATACAATTGTTCCGTTCGTATTTCCCAGGATTTTTACAATATCCTCAGGGATATCGGAACGTTTAATTACTTTCAATCTCATGGCATCTTCCAGGTCTCTTCCAATGTAGCTGATAGTATCTGCCATGCGTACAACACAGCCTTCAAGAGTCATGGGAATCAGTTGCATATCCGGCGCAGTTTTTTTTGCTGCAAGCTCTTCATCTATTTTTATAAAGGTTTTATTTCGCTCCGGTTTAAGCATTTCATTATGTATCTCTCCATCATGACAAAGTATTCCATCCAGGGTCTGAAGACATAGATTCCATCCTTTTCCTTTTCGTTCTACCCTGTCTAAAAACTGCACGCCCTGAACGCTGTGTAAAAAACATCCAATGCCGCAAGATTCGCATATCTCAGACAAAAACCTTTCACCATCATGTCCGAAAGGAGTATGCCCAATATCATGCCCAAGAGATATTGCCTCAATAAGATCCTCATTTAATCCAAGAAAACGACCTATTGTTCTGGCTATCTTGGATACTAACTGAACGTGCAGCACTCTGTGAGTTATGTGGTCGTTCTCAATAAGATAAAACACCTGGGTTTTATCAATATATCTTGTATATGCAAGAGCGTGAAGAATTCTATCGACATCCAGAGAAAAGGCCTGACGATATCCATGTTTAAGCTTTTCTTCATGTAAACGACGGAAGCCTTTGGAGTTTAATGTAGCTAAGGGAGATAATGACTCAGCTTCCCGCTGATTTAAAGCCGATCTTATATTATCCAAGAGCATTTTTATTACAGCTCCTCATTTTCAATCATATCTTCCATGAGTTTAATATAATCTATTCCAGCCCTTCGGAAGCCTTCTTTCCCATATTTCATATTTGCTTCAAGAACATAATATCTGTCTTTATACATACAGATATCAATGCCTACATCATTCCATTTGCAGCTCTGCGCTGTATGAAGTGCAAGATCAAGGGCTTCCTCTGGAACAGGGTCTAAACTAATAGTCCCTCCAACTGCGACATTACTTCTGAAATCACCAGGAGGAGATAGCCGCCAGTAAGCATGAACTATTCTATTTCCAATAACAACCACCCTTATATCGCGGTCTGATGGTATGTATTCCTGAATGTAAGCGGGAGTAACAATATTTAAGTAGGCAAAAAGGTCATCTTCATTTTTTATAAGGTAAACCCCTCTCCCCATGGCGGATCCTCTTGGTACTTTGCCGATAAAAGGGAATTTAAAATATTCTGTAATAGTGGGTTTCTGGCGCTTTCCGTAAAATACCCGCGTTCTGGGATGAGATATCTCCAGCAGATCAAACAACGCTGTCTGTTTAATCTTGTCCTGAACACACTTGTATGTGTGATAACTTGGGAAAGTACTTTTCCCCATTGCATCAAACAGATCTGCATAGAAAGTTGTCGGGTAATATATTTTTTTTGCGCTTCTAATTAAATCCGCTTCTTGAGGGCTGTAATCAGAAAAATTCGGTCGAACTCCCAAAGTAATTACATTCCTGCAATCTCTAAGACGTGCCTCTATGGCAATAACTTTTTTTGAATCAGGCATAGTTGAAATTTTTGATTGTTGACTGTTGATTGTTGATTGAAGGTATTCTATTAATTTTACAACAAAAA
>JAIVWD010000102.1:0-10055 GCA_049190315.1 Deltaproteobacteria bacterium
AATAATATTTAAAAGCGCTAACGTGTTACACAAATTCTTGTTTGACAGCAAACAAAGGCTTTTGTTAGAAGGATGAGTAAAAAGTGCCTAAAGTGAGCTAAAGTATATTAAAGTGCCTAAAGTTAAGGTATTCTGCTATTTTATATAAAGATTTCTTGAGCAATTAATGCATAGGAAAGTGAAACAGTTTCTATTCTTATGTTATCAATTAGCACGCCGAAGGCGTACCATAACTTTAGGCATTTTAGGCACTTATGCCCGCACCAAAGGTGCAAGGAGGATTTATGGTTAGAGCAGGTATAGTCGGTGCAACAGGTTATGCGGGAGCGGAGCTTGTCAGGATACTTTCCGGGCATCCGGATGTAGAACTGACTGTTCTGACATCGCGTCAGTATGCTGGAGAGAAGTTTGACAAAATCTACCCGTCAATGACTGGAATCGTTAATTTAAGCTGTGAAAAACTCTCAATAGACAGCTTTTGTGAAAGAACCGACGTTGTATTTATTGCACTTCCGCACAAAATCGCCATGCAGCTTGTTCCTGAGTTTATAGAACGTGATAAGAAGGTTATAGACCTGTCTGCTGATTTCAGATTCAAAGATGTATTATTGTATGAAGCTTTTTATCAGGAGCATACTGCCGCTGATTTACTTGATAAAGCAGTTTACGGCCTTTGTGAAATATATTTTGACAAGATAAAAAAAGCAAATCTCATAGGCAACCCGGGATGTTATCCGACAAGCGTCATCCTGCCCCTTGTCCCATTAATAAAGAGCAATTTTTTAGATATTAATTCAATTATTGCAGATTCTAAATCCGGTGTCAGCGGTGCCGGTCGATCACTTTCTTTGACCGCACATTTTTGCGAAGCAAACGAATCATTTAAGGCTTACAAAGTTGCCGTGCACAGGCACCAGCCTGAAATGGAAGAAGTGCTCGGCATTGAGGCGGGAAAACCTGTAAACATGACATTTGTACCTCATCTTGTTCCAATGACGCGCGGAATGCTGACAACAATATATGCAAATCTTGTTAAAGAAGTCAGTTCTGAAGAAATACAAAATTGCATTGACTCTTTCTATTCAGAACGTTTTTTTGTTCGAATATGCAAACAAGGCCGGATGCCTGATACTTTGCATGTAAAGGGAACAAATTTTTGCGACATAGGTTTTAAATTAGATGAGCGTAATAACCGTATAATATTAATTTCAGCTATTGACAATCTGGTAAAAGGCGCTTCCGGCCAGGCTGTTCAGAATATGAATATAATGATAGGGTTAGATGAAACTGCCGGCTTGATAAATGTTCCTTTTTCTCTTTAATTCAATATGTTACTATAATTAATTGTCATATTGACAGTGCAAACAATTTTTTATATAAAGAGGACATTCTGTAACTACTCAGGTGGATAGGCTGAAGGCTGAAGACTGTTAGGAAAAAGCGCATTTTAAAGCCATGTTAGGTGCAAGAATCAGATATTTTCGCCAAAGTACGGCAATCGTGCTCTTCTGACTTCTTCAGCCTTCAGTCTAAACAGCTTCAGCCTGACTACGTGAGTAGTTACGACATTTTTAAACCACCCGTAGGCGTAGAGTTTTTTTATTATGAAGAAGGAAATAACATTTTTTATTTTAAATATCGGCTCGTTAATAAAGAGAATAACTGTTTCCAGGGATTTTATAACCCGTTTATCTATATCCATTGCAGTAAGTTTCATATTTTTTAATTTTATCATTTATGGCTACTTAAATCAACAAGAGATAGTCAGTCAGCGTAAACAGCTTAAAGCTTTTGCTGCTGATATAAATTCTTTAAAATCAAAACTTGTTGATCTAAAAGATTTTGAAAAAAAGATACGTAATGTTGCCAATATTGAAGAAAATGCTGATCAGGAAAACCTTTTTGGTGTAGGGGGATCAATCCCTGAAGATTTTGACACACAAATTCCAATAACAAAAGAGTATAACAGCCTGATTCAGGAAATGCACGAACAGACACAGCAGTTTAATCTTGCGGCAATAAATCAGAAAAAAAGTTTTGAATCTCTTTTTAATAATCTTGAAGATCAACGGAATCTACTTGCAGCAACGCCTGCTATTCGCCCAACTGATGGGTGGATCTCATCGACATTTGGATATCGAACATCACCGTTTACCGGTCTCAGAGAATTTCATCAAGGGCTGGATATTGCTGCACGAAAGGGAACGCCTGTACTTGCGGCAGCAGACGGAGTTGTAACATTTGCAGGTACTAAAGGTTTGATGGGCAAGCTGATTGTAATTGATCACGGTCATGGGATGGTTACCCGTTATGCACATATTCACAAGATGCTGAAAAAACGTGGTGATGCCGTTAAAAAGGGGGATACCATTGCACTGGTTGGGAATACAGGACGGAGTACGGGATCACATCTTCATTACGAGGTTCATCTTGACGGAATACCTGTTAATCCTGCAAAATATATACTTAACTGACTTTTTTCGCCTTCCTAATTATTATCTCAAAAAGCCCAACCCGGACAAAACAAAAAAGTGCCTAAAGTATATTAAAGTGCCTAAAGTTAAGGAATGCGCCTTCGGCGCAGATGATTTTAACTTTTTTTGGTTGCTTGTAACCCTGACAGGCTTTAAGGAACGGGGACGAAATAACTTCCCCAAGTAGGCGCATAGATTTGGGTCAAATTTGTTCGATCTCAAATCACAAAAGTTGAAGGAATAGCAGGCTATTTCGATATTTTTGTGATTTGAGATCGGGCAAAGGTGGCCTGAAGCTGTGATGCATAGTTGAGGAAGTTATTTCGTCCCCGTTCCTAATGCACTTATAACTTTAAAATTAGCACGCCGAAGGCGTACCACAACTTTAGGCACTTTAGCTCACTTTAGGCATTTTAGGCACTTAACCTTCCCTTTGGGGGTGGTAATTTGACTAATTGTGTTATAATTAATATATTTTGTAACACATGCCGGAAAAGTGTCTAAAGCCTGCCTTGGCGGTGTGTGCTCAAATTCATATAAAAAATTAACAGAATTCCACAACTTTAGGCATTTTAGGCACTTTAGAGCACTTTAGGCACTTTTAACCTTAGGAGGAATAATTATATAAATGATCTTTGATTTTTTGACAAAAGTTTTTGGAAGTAAAAATGAACGGGAACTGGATAAGATTAAACCAACCGTCGAAATGATTAATAAATTGGAGCCCGAGCTGAAGGCCATGAGTGATGAGCAGTTGAGGTCTCGTACTTCTATTTTCAAAGAGCGTATTGAAAAAGGAGAACTCCTTGATGATATTCTTCCGGAAGCTTTTGCAACTATAAGAGAAGCCTCTGTTCGTACACTCAAGATGCGACATTTTGACGTTCAGTTGATAGGGGGTATTGTTCTTCACCAGGGGAAGATTGCTGAGATGAAAACAGGTGAGGGCAAAACTCTTGCCTCCACTCTACCTGCATATCTAAATACTCTTTCCGGCAAAGGGACTCATATTATTACGGTGAATGATTACCTTGCCAGGCGCGACAAAGAATGGATGGGTCAGATATATAATTTCCTGGGACTGACAGTAGGAAGTATATTAAGCGGCATGGACGACGCGGAACGAAAAGAGGCATACGGTGCTGATATAACTTACGGAACAAACAATGAGTTTGGTTTTGATTACCTGCGCGATAACATGAAATTTGATATGAATTCTCTGGCCCAGAGAGACCTGAACTTTGCTATTGTTGATGAGGTTGACAGCATACTGATCGACGAGGCAAGAACACCTCTGATTATATCCGGACCTGCTGAGAAATCTACGGGTCTGTATTACAAAATCAATGAAATAATTCCGCGTCTTAAACGCGACATGGATTTTACTATAGATGAAAAGGCGCGGACCGTAGTTATGACGGAAGAAGGTGTTGCAAAGGCTGAAAATATCTTGAAGATCGATAATCTGTATGATCCAAAGCATATAGAAGTTTTACATCATATAAATCAGGGCCTTAAAGCCCACACGCTGTTTAAGCTTGATGTTGATTACATAGTCAAGAATGGTGAGGTTATTATAGTAGATGAGTTTACCGGCCGTTTAATGCCAGGTCGTCGTTACAGTGAAGGTCTGCACCAGGCACTTGAAGCCAAAGAAAACGTAAAGATAGAGAATGAAAACCAGACGCTTGCTACTATTACCTTCCAGAATTATTTCAGAATGTATAATAAACTTTCAGGTATGACAGGTACCGCCGACACAGAGGCATCTGAGTTTAAAAAAATATATAATCTGGATGTTATAATTATTCCCACCAATATGCAGATGATTAGAACTAATTATCCGGATATGATTTACAAGACAAAAAAGGAAAAATATGAAGCTGCTCTGGATGAAATAGAAGAACTTCATAAAAAAGGGCAGCCTGTTTTAGTCGGTACGGTTTCAATAGATGTGTCTGAAGGCTTAAGCAAAAAATTAAAAAAGAGAGGCATTAAGCATAGTGTTTTGAATGCGAAAAACCATGAAAAGGAAGCAGAAATTATAGCAATGGCCGGACAGAAAGGCGCTGTTACAATTTCTACAAACATGGCAGGACGTGGAACAGACATAGTTTTAGGAGATGGGGTAACTGAGTTGGGAGGGCTTCATATTCTTGGAACCGAAAGGCATGAAAGCAGACGTATTGACAACCAGTTGAGAGGGCGTTCCGGGAGGCAGGGTGACCCTGGATCATCGCGTTTTTATCTTGCTTTAGAAGACGATCTTCTCCGGATATTTGGCGGAGAACGTATAACCGGTATTATGGAGAAGCTTGGCCTGGAAGAAGGAGAGCCAATAGAGCATAACCTTATAAGCAAGGCAATAGAGAATGCTCAGGCAAAGGTTGAGGGCCATAATTTTGATATCAGAAAGCAGCTCCTTGAATATGATGATGTTATGAACCAGCAGCGGGAGGTTATATACAGACAGCGACGTGAAGCTTTGAAGGGTAGTGACCTGAAAAGTTCTTTTTTGGATATGATCTATGAAAAGGCTGAGGAAATAGCTCATGAGTTTGCAGATGAGAGTATGCTTCCCGAAGATTGGGACTTGAAAGGACTCAGCAAAGCTGTATTCAAACAATTTAACTTCCGGCTTGACAGCTTTGATAGTGATACCCTGGATGGTTTGACACGAGAGAAATTAGCCCAGTTGATTTATGATTCAGCGCTCAAAATATATGATGAAAAAGAAGCCGCCATTGGGACTGAAGATTTCAGGCGTTTGGAACGAATTATCATGCTGCAGACAGTAGATAGCCTGTGGAAAGACCATCTGTTCAGTATGGATCACCTTAAAGAGGGCATCGGCCTCAGGGGTTATGCTCAGCAGAATCCTTTGATTGTTTATAAAAAAGAAGGCTTTGATATGTTCCAGAGTATGATTTCCAGGATCAAAGAGGAGACCCTGGGAATTTTGTTCAGAATTCAGATATCTGAACCTGATAGAATAAATGATCTACGACGGCCAACAGAGCAGAATCTGGTATATTCCGGAGGAGATGATGCTCCTCAAAAGAAAAAGCCTGTTAAGCGAGCTGCTCAAAAAATTGGAAGAAACGCACCATGCCCATGTGGAAGCGGAAAGAAGTATAAGAAATGCTGCGGGAAATGATGGGGCAGGGGTCAGGGAACAGGGATCAGGGGGCAGGGTTTGGAGAAGATAGTGACGCCAAAAAGTTATCGAGATTTAGAAGTTTGGCAAAAAGCAATGGATTTAGTGGTGATGTGCTATCAGATGACGAAGAAGTTTCCGAAGAACGAGATTTATGGGCTTGCCAGTCAGTTACAACGTGCGGCTGTATCGGTGCCGGCAAATATTGCTGAGGGCCGTCAGAGACAGTATAGCAAGGAGTTTCTCCAGCATCTGTCAATTGCATGTGGTTCTCTTGCAGAGGTAGAAACCCATATTCAGATAGCTGAACGGTTAAACTATATCGGTGAAGATCAAATAGACAAAGTGTTAAATAAGACATCGGAACTTGGCAGGATGCTTAATGGTTTACGAAGATCTATCCAGAAAAAAGTCTGACCCCGATCCCCGGCCCCTGATCCCTGACCCCCGATCCCGTAAAGGTTACAAATGAGCTTGTATAAACCTGATTATGAAGAAATTGTGGATTCTGAAACAGAGGAGGAAGTTAAAGAACCTTCAATGCATAAGGTGTTGCTGCATAATGATGACTATACAAGCATGGAGTTTGTTGTAGAAATTCTTTTATCTGTTTTTAATAAATCTATAGAAGATGCTACAATAACCATGTTGAAGGTTCACAAAGAAGGAATTGGAATTTGCGGGGTTTATACATATGAAGTAGCTGAAACAAAGGTGGATGCAGTTCATACTTTAGCACGGGAAAGAGAATTTCCTCTTAAATGTACTATGGAGCAAGATTAAATCATGATTAGTAAAGAACTAAGCGCCACTCTCGGCCTTGCTGTCAGAGAGGCCAAGACAAGGCGCCATGAGTATGTATGTATAGAACATCTGCTTTATGCTATTTTATATAATAGCTCAGGCAAAGAAATCATTGAGAGTTGCGGCGGAAGTGTTGAGAATCTCAATAATACTCTTGAGGATTTTTTGAGTGAAAATCTTAAAAGCATTCCAGAAGGAAATGAGTATGTGCTGCAACAGACGATAGGTTTCCAGAGAGTTATCCAGAGAGCTGTCAATCATGCCAGGTCTGCCGAAAAAGAAGAAGTCTTAGTATCTGATATGCTTGCATCCATGTTTCAGGAAAAAGATTGTTATGCCGCATATTTTTTAAATAAAGAAGGAATTACGCGTTTTGATGTTCTAAACTATATATCTCATAATGTAAGCAACCTGCCTTTCAGGGATGGAATGGGAGGATTTGCAAAAACCAAAAGGAAGGAGAAAAAGAAAGCTGCCGGCCCGCTTGAGGTTTTTACTATTGACCTTGTGAAAAGAGCTTCAGAAGGGAAAATAGACCCTCTTATAGGACGCAAATTAGAACTTGAACGTACTGTTCAGGTGCTTTGCAGAAGACGTAAAAACAATCCTGTTTATGTCGGCGATCCAGGTGTCGGGAAAACAGCTATGGCTGAGGGGCTGGCAAAAAAGATATATGAAGGCGATGTTCCGGATGTGCTTAAAGATATCAGTATATATTCTCTTGACCTCGGGGCTATTTTGGCTGGAACAAAGTTCCGCGGGGAGTTTGAGCAGCGTTTAAAAGGAGTGCTGTCTGAGCTGAAGAATAAAAAACAGGCTATTTTGTTTATTGATGAGATTCATACCGTTATTGGAGCAGGGGCGACCAGCGGTGGTTCCATGGATGCATCAAATATACTCAAACCGGTTCTTGCCGCAGGCGAGCTGAGGTGTATCGGGTCAACTACTTATGAAGAGTATAAGAATTACTTTGAAAAAGACCGTGCTCTTTCTCGTCGTTTTGAGAAAATCGAGATTAAAGAGCCTTCTGTCTCCGAAACATTTAAAATCTTAAAAGGACTCAGGCCTCATTATGAAGATTTTCATGGAATTAGTTATACTGATCAGTCGCTTAAAGCTGCTGCCGAGTTGTCTGCTAAATTCATAAATGATCGCTATCTCCCGGATAAGGCAATTGATGTAATTGATGAGGCCGGCGCATTTATCAAACTTTCCAGTGCTTCTCGAAGAAAGAATATTAATCCAAAAGACATTGAAAAGATTGTTGCAAAGATTGCCAGGGTTCCAATTAGAAGTATATCGACCTCTGATAAAGCAAAATTAGAGAGTCTTGAAGAAGATCTAAAAAAAGTCATTTTTGGCCAAGATGATGCCATAAAATCTTTAGTTGGTTCTATTAAGCGTTCTCGTGCCGGTCTTGGCATGCCAGGCAAACCAGTTGGAGCCTTTCTATTTGCAGGTCCTACCGGAGTAGGAAAGACAGAGGTCGCAAGACAGGTCGCGGCAATCCTTGGCATTGAGTTGCTGCGTTTTGACATGAGTGAATATATGGAAAAGCACGCTGTGGCCCGACTAATTGGTGCGCCTCCGGGTTATGTCGGTTTTGACCAGGGCGGTCTTTTAACCGACGGCATAAGAAAACATCCTTACAGCGTTTTGCTCCTTGATGAAATAGAAAAAGCACATCCGGATATGTTTAATATTCTGCTTCAGGTTCTTGACCACGCTACTTTAACTGATAACACCGGCAGGAAATCTGATTTCAGAAATGTCATTATCATGATGACTTCAAATGCCGGAACAAGGGAAATGAGTGCTCACTCTATCGGTTTTGGAGAAACACATTATGATACGAAAAATAAAGGCAAGAAAGCTGTTGAAAAATTCTTTAGCCCGGAATTCCGAAACCGTCTTGATGGAATAATCAGCTTTAATTCTCTTACCGTAGAAATTATGGAAAAGATAGTTGATAAATTCATAGCGGAACTAAATGAACAACTGGCCGTAAAAAAGATCTCCCTTTCCATTTCTTCCAGAGCAAGAAACCGGATGGCAAAAAAAGGACATGATCCGCTTTTTGGAGCAAGACCTCTTTCCAGACTGATACAGACTGAGATTAAAGATATCCTGACCGATGAAATCCTGTTCGGCAAGCTGTCAGGCGGGGGCAAGGTCTTTGTTGATTTAGAAAATGACAGGTTGACATTCAAATAATTGAAAATTGTATATTGAAAATTGTATATTGAAGGAATTCTGTTAATTTTATATGAAAAGGGTGTTGCAAAGTGAAAAATCTTTTGTTGTAAAATCAGTTGGTTAACCCAGAAAATCCATATTTTGCATTATGGCATAACTATCTGTTTTAACTATCGATAATAGCAATCTTTGCAACACCCTTATGAATTAATGGAGCGAAGCGATTTCTACAAATATACAATATTCAATATACAATATTCAATCCATATGCGATACCACAAATTTTCAATTTTCAATTGAATCATTCATGCCGGTTTTTCTTTTGTCTGATAAAATAATTTTTCCTCCACCACATCTTGCCGGCAGTGACGGCTTGCTGGCAATAGGCGGCGATCTTAGCAGAGAACGTCTTTTGCTTGCCTATAGAATGGGGATTTTCCCCTGGTTTTCAGATGATGAACCAATAATGTGGTGGTCTCCTGATCCACGTCTTGTGCTCTATCCCAAAGATATCAGAGTATCGAAAAGTCTAAAAAAAATCATAAATAAAAATATATTTAAAGTGACAATAGATTCGTCTTTTGAGCAGACAATAAGTTTGTGTGCTCAGATAAGATTACAGAAAAATGAAGGAACCTGGTTAGGCGAGGATATGATTGAAGCATACTGTAATCTTCATGAAGCAGGATATGCGCATTCAATTGAGGCCTGGCACGAAGGAGAGCTTGCAGGTGGATTATACGGTGTTTCCCTGGGAAAATGTTTTTTCGGAGAATCAATGTTTACTCGCATAAGCAATGCTTCAAAAGTAGCTTTTATAGCGCTTGTTGAATATCTTAAAACATTATCCTTTGATATGATTGACTGCCAGCTTGCAACAGAGCATTTTAAAAATTTTGGCGCAAGGGAAATACCAAGGTCTGTTTTTTTAAAACAGCTAAATGAATCTTTAAAAGCACGAACAAAAAAGGGCAGGTGGGGTTTTTAGCGAGCCCTGAAATCTGAATAAAGCAACAAAAGCACCAGCCCCTCTGGCAAAGCAATAAGCCCTAATGCTACAATGCCGGTAATCCCTGTGATCTCATCTGCGAAGTTATTTACTATTTGTGGACGTACCGCAAGTACTCCCAGTGCCCTGTGATCTCATTGTTTTCAACATAGGGGTGATTTCATCGAGTAGGTCGGGGTGATTGTCCAGGAGTTTAAACAGGTTGGTGACCGATTGCAGTGGTTTGGCCTTGCCGCGTTCGTAGCGGGAAAATGCATTTCGCCCTCCGCCAGTGAGCTCTGCGGCTTGCTGCTGCGTCAGCTTAAGTTTTTTACGAATTCTTGCAAGTTCAGATGCTTCTCTTGCATCAATTTCCTTGGCAACTTGTTTGATGGCCTCGGCAAAACGAACACCTTCGCCCGCTTTGAATTCAACT
>JAIVWD010000103.1:0-9882 GCA_049190315.1 Deltaproteobacteria bacterium
AGGAAATGGAGAAGGATTGCCAGGGTGCACCTTTTCCCAAGTTTATCAATAGATTGAGAATGTGTTGCCTTTGCAAAGTTCTGTGTTCCCTGGCAACCTCTCATTCCAGCTTAGGCTCTTTGTGCAATGTATTGATGAAATTATAGGCAATAGAATTTGAAAAATCATAACCAGCCCTTTAACGCCGACTGGCTTTTCGCTACGCTCAAGCCATCGGGTTAAGGGCACGTTCGATGGATATAAAAAATGAAAAAGTCAATCGTCTTGGAAATACAGAGAATGGCAACTGAGAAAAAGGAAGATATTTCTGATCTTCTAAGAAAAGCTCTATTAGTTGCCACAAAGCTTAAGCTGCATGATTTTCGTAGCTGGGTTGATAAAGAGCTTAATGGTTACCGAAAAGGTTCTGTCCCCGAATATCGAAAACTAACAGCAACCGTACGGCTTAAAAACCCCTACCATGGGTTAATCCCTGTAGTTTTTCCAACTCAGGAAATCGCAGACGTTGTCTGTAATATTCAAGTAAGAGATCCAATCGGAAACCTTGTATCTATTTTGGAGAATCAAACAAGCGATATGTCGGACCCGATATACCCTTTAACTCCAGAGCAAGAACATTTTTTAATAAGCCATCAAGATGGTATGGGTCTACCTCCAGTCCGCACGGTTTCCTCCAGCGCCCTTTCTACTATTATCGATTTGGTTCGAACGCAGATTTTAGAGTGGTCATTAAAGCTTGAAGAACAAGGTATTCTTGGAAAAGGACTGACATTTTCCAATGATGAAAAGGAGATTGCTGTGTCGAGTCAAGGAATAAATATTCAGAATTTTCAAGGGGTGCTAGGGGATGTGTCAAATAGCACTTTGACTCAAGATCTCAATATGAAAATTGAAACACATAATTTCGATAGCTTAAAGTCTTTTTTACTTTCTGAAGGATTATCAGGCACCGACTTATCAGAACTCAAACATGCCATCCAACACGATCCAGAGCCTGATACTAAAGGTAAATTTGGCGACAAAGTAAGCTCCTGGATGGGAAGGATGCTTACCAAGGCAGCGAATGGTTCATGGCAGGTAAGCGCTGCAACAGCAGGAAATCTTTTAGCGCAAGCAATCGGTGCTTATTATGGATTATAAAGGGCATCGAACAACCGCTTGCACGCTGACCGGCGGTATCGTGCGGCTTTACAAAGTTTTCTGTGTGCCAAATAATGCACCATTAAACATGCCCCAGGTTTACGCCGCCGTCAGGTGAAGCGGGGCGTTCGCTACGATAAAAAATCGGGTTGCCTAAAAAGATGTAAAAGTATATATTTTACTGAAGTTTCACCGTTTTTAAGACGTCTTTTCGTCGAGCCAAGGGTTTTGCTCTGACCCGAAGCCCAAATCTTTTGTAATTGGCATGAAAATTGAATTTCAATTATTATGCCAATTATTTCAATGGGTTGCATCAATTTTTAGCTTGCAACCCGCTCTCTTTCATGGTAGGATATAGACATAACTTCTTGATATCCAATCAGAAAGGAGCAAAATTACATGTTTATTCTACGCAATATCCTTACACCGCTTCAGAGCAAGTACTCGGCCACTTCCTTGGGCAGGCAACGCAGCCAGTGGTTCATTTACGCCCTATTGGCTTTCATCGTTCCTTTTACCAGTTCCATATCTTCGAACATTCTTCGGTGCATCAACACTCTTTTCGGCCTGAGCGTGAACCGACGCCGATTCTACACGTTTATGGCATCAAACAAGCTTCCATGGTCCAACCTGTGGCCTCAATTATGGAATATGATTCCAACTCCGGTAACGGATGGCCGTTTGTTGGTCGCCTTGGATGATTTCATCAATCCCAAAACAGGCAGAAAGATTTTCGGTTGTGCTCATATCTTCGATCATGCAGCCAAGGCCAACCAGTCCAAATATCCCTGGGCCCAGAATGTGGTTCTCGTTGGCTTGCTCAAGCAAATCAAGGGTCGCTGGGCATGTCTGCCTCTTGCGCACCGATTTTATCTACCCAAAAAGGCACTTGCCTCAAACTCAGATACAATGAGTATTCCCGGCGAAGCTACATCTTTTCACACAAAGCTGGAACAGGCGGCCAAGATGATTATACAGTTAGCCCACCATTTTGTCGGTGTCCCTGTGACGGTTGTTTGCGATAGCTGGTTCGGAAACAATGGCTTGTTCAAACCCGTACGCAAGCATCTCGGAACTTCATTTCATTTGCTCTCACGGTTACGCTCCAACAGCGTACTGTACACTTTGGCGTCGAAGCGTACAGCGAAACAACGTGGCAGGTCCCGCAAGTATGGCAGGCGACTGGGCACGTGTGCCGAAATGGCTGCTACGATCAAACCGGAGGCATCATGCCTCCGTGTGTTTCTCTATGGACATTACCGCGACGTCCTGGCCTCTACAAAAGTGGTCATGCTCAAAACCCTCAAATGTCCTGTCCGGGTAGTCTGGATCTTTCGTAAAACCCAGTGGATTGCACTCTTTTCTACCGATCTCGATTTGACTACCGAACAGATCATCGAGTACTATGGTGCAAGATGGAAAATCGAATCCGGCTTCAAGGAGATTAAACAGGACATTGGCAGCAGTAAGAGCCAAACCCGCAATGCCCATGCCGTCATAAATCACATTAACTTTTCCATGATGGCGGCCACCATTACCTGGATCTATGGAGCATTGATTGAGAATATCCCTGAACGTCGACATAAAGTCAGGGGCCGCAATAGTTACGCGTTCTCAGATCTTAGACATATCATTGCCAACGCCGCCATGACAGATAATTTTTCTGCCGTTTGCGACAAACACAGCAAACTCTCGCGAAAATCCTTCGTCGACACCCTGCTGCGCATGATCGCGTGAGTGTAGAATGCATAATTTCGGTGAAACTTTAGTCAATCAAGTTTTCGCACTAAAACAAATTATAAGGAGTTAACGCTTATTTTGAAAAGAATAGGAATAGTTGTAAAGGCGGATGCAAAGGCCGGAAAAAAGGCTGATGAACTCGAAAACTGGCTGCGGTCAAAAGGCATGGATGTTGTAAGGAAAGAAACTTCTCCTCCTCGAAAATTTTCGATCCCGGGCGAATCTTCTGCGCCACCGGATCTTTCTTGTATTTTCGTCCTGGGTGGTGATGGAACTTTTTTAAACGCTGTCTGCTGGATAGGTGAGCAAGACATCCCCATCCTCGGCGTAAAGTTTGGCGAAGTAGGTTTCCTGGCGGAAATTACAGAAGAAAGCCTGTTTGCTGTGGCTGAATCCATTTTGAATGAAAATTTTACCATAAAGCCCAGGATGCGCCTTCTTGTAAAGGTTTTTAGAGAAGGAAAGGAAATCGCCCGCGAAACTGTCCTGAACGATATGGTTATTAACAGGGGGGCTTTTGCCAGGCTGGCACATATAAAAACATATATAGATGATAACTATTTAACCACTTACAGCGCCGACGGTCTTATCGTGGCAACCCCAACCGGTTCCACAGCCTATTCGCTTGCTGCCGGAGGGCCTATTATACATCCTGATGTAAAAGGAATAATAATGACACCTATTTGCCCCTTTACTCTAACAATACGACCTTTAATAGTTCCTGAATCAGTATCCATAAAAATCATGCTTGAAGAAAAGTCGTCAGATGTTATGCTTACTTTTGACGGCCAGACGAGTCTCGAAATAAATGAGAAAGATACTATTATCGTGGAAAAAGGACTCCATCCTATTAATATGATAACCATGGAGGACAGACCCTATTTTGATGTTTTAAAGACTAAATTACGTTGGAGTGGCGGTCGTGTTTAGGGTTAAAATGCCTTCTTAGCCCTGGCGATATCGTCCACTTCTCCCATTACTATCAAAGTCATCCCTTCAGTGAAAACCTGTGAATGAGATGGATTAAACTCAATTTCTCCTGCCTTTTGTTTTGCGCCAAGAATCAGAAGACCGAATTTATCTTTAATTCCAGCCTCGCTGATTTTTTTACCAACAAAACTCGATTTTTCTGAAACCGCTATTTCGTGTATCCTTAAGATACTCTGCTTGCTGCGTAACATATTGTCCAGGAAATCAACCGCAGTTGGTCGAATCATCTCAGATGCCATCCGCAATGCACCAATAAAATTTGGCGACACAACGCTGTCTGCTCCGGCTTTTTTGAGTTTAAATTCAAGTTTTGGATCTATCATTTTGCTTATTATGCGAATGTTTTTATTGAGTATTCTTGCCGACATTGTGACATAAAGGTTGTCTTTATCGGTAGCAAGGGTAACTAAAATGCCCGCAGCCCTTTCTATGCCGGCAGTTATTAAATTAGCATCATCTGTGGCATCGCCTTCAATATAAAGCAAATTTTCGATGGATTTGCATCGTTCTATCTTGTTATTATCAGTTTCAATCAGTACAACCGGCTCCTTGTTTTTAACCAGTTCAGCGATTAATGCATAACCTGTCTCGCCCCCGCCACAAACTATGTAGTGATTTTTCAGCTTGCTTATAAGTTTATTCATTTTATTTTTCCTCAATATCCCTGAAAGTTCTCCCTCAATCAGCAATGCTGTCATCGTACTTATACCATAAAGGATAATCCCCATGCCGAAAGTTATGAGAAACATGGTAAATATCTGAGCAGGAATATTACCGGTAACTCCAAGCACCTCTCCGTAGCCCACGCTGGTAATAGAAATTACCGTCATATATATGCAATCAATAAAATTCGGCTTTCCTCTGAAAAGGATAAAATATCCGATACTGCCTGCCATGATCACAAGAAAAATGGCACCCAGCAGAAGATAGAGTCTTTTCTTTATATCCATAGTGCATTAGTCCTCAAACGTACCCTGACACACTGCTAAGTGCCTAAAATGCCTAAAGTGAGCTAAAGTGCCTAAAGTTGTTGTACGCCTTCGGCGTGCTGATTGATAACCAAAGCCGGAAGGATTTTCAATCACTCTCTTGCCGGTATCAGGCATGCAGGTATAAAATGGCAGGATTCCTTAACTTTAGGCATTTTAGGCACTTTAGTGCACTTTAGGCACTCTTAAATAATTACTGTAACGGTAAAACCTTTTTATGGTACCATTCCATAGGTAGTGGTTTAGGCCGATTAATCAATATACCAGTGTTTTTTATTGTGTAAAGAATTTTCATGACAGATGTTTGAAAAACACAAGAAACTTTACAACTAATTATTGTTGTGAGATATAATAAAGGTAATTGTTCAGGTGGATAGGCTGAAGGCTGAAGGTGGAAGGAAACAGATGATTCCTGAGAGTTATTCTTTATGTTTAGGACAAAATATCCGGACGCTTTAAGAAAATATTAGCTTCTCGGAGCCTTTTACCTAAAAGTCTTCAGTCTTCAGCCTAACCAACCTGAGTAGGTACTAATAAAGTTTTCAATTATAACTATTCCTAATTCTTTCAAATGCATTTGTATGCTTAAAGAACTTTCCATTAAAAATTTTACAATAATTGAAAATCTTCATATATGCTTTTCAGACGGTCTAACCATATTAAGTGGTGAAACCGGTGCAGGCAAATCCATCATTATAAATGCCGTTAATCTTTTACTGGGCAGCAGAGCATCAGCAAAACTCATTAGAACCGGCGTTGAAACCGCTGAACTTGAAGCATTATTTAAAATAACTCCGGAAAGCAGAGTTTTCAAAATTCTTGATGAGCAAGGTGGCAAGGCATCTGAAGAATTATTGATAAGAAGAATTATTTCCCGCGGAGACCGGCACAGAATTTACATAAACGGACATCTTGCAACTATACAGATGCTGAACCAGGCAACTGAAAATCTGGCCAGCATATCAGGGCAGCATGCTCATCAGGGTCTTCTAAAAGAAGATCTTCAACTGATGACTATTGATCAGTTCGGTGGTCTGAGCCCTATACGAAATAAAATCTACGGGCTTTTTCATGAAATTGTTCCATTGATTCAGAAACTTCGTAAACTTAATAACATACGAGACAGGCAGGCGGAACATATTAATTTGCTGGAATTTCAAAAAAAAGAAATTTTAGACGCTTCTATAAAACCTGGAGAAGATGCCTCCCTTGAACAGGAAAGAATAAGATTAAAAAATGGGGAAGAACTTTACAGTGCAGTTTACAGCAGCATTGAAGATCTTTACAGCGCAAAGGGGGCTGTGGTTGAAAGGCTTGTTGAGGTGAAAAAGAATCTTGACAAAGCAACTGCAATAGATCCCGAACTGACACCAAAAGCAAAAGAACTAAGTGAAGCGACGTTTCGCATAGAGGATATAGCTGAGGAGCTTAGAACTTACCTGAAAATTATAACAATAGATGATAAACGCCTGGAAGAGGTGGAATCGCGCCTGGATATTCTCACAAGATTGAAGCGTAAATACGGAGGAACCCTTGAAGCGGTAATTTCGCATCTTGAAACCATAGATCAAGAACTTTCAGGAATTGAAAACATCTCCGGCCAAATAAATGATATTGAAACAAAGCTTTCGGAATTGCATAGAGAATTATCCGGGTTATCCTTAGATCTTTCATCTAAAAGATCGAAGACCGCAAAATTACTTGCAAAAAAAGTTGAAAAAGAGCTTGCCTCACTTCGAATGTCCGGAACCAAATTTAAGATATCTTTACAAACAATACCGGAAAGCGACAACTCAGATCCCCACCTTGTTGTCAAAGGAAATACTATAAATGAAACAGGAATTGACCAGGCAAATTTTTTGATCGCTCCTAATGTGGGAGAAGACCTTAAACCTATGGCAAGCATAGCCTCCGGAGGTGAACTCTCAAGAATTGTTCTTGCTTTAAAGGCTATCCTGGCCGAGAAAGGATCGGTAGAAACCCTGGTTTTTGATGAGGTGGATGCCGGAATCGGAGGAAGTGTAGCTGAAGCCGTTGGCAAAAAGCTATCTAAACTTGCCCGCTATCATCAGATAATCTGCATCACACATTTGCCGCAGATCGCAAAATTCGGCGATAATCATTTCAGGATAACTAAGAAAGTTTCACATGGCAGAACTATCACCTCTATCAACCCGCTAAACGAAAAAGACCGCATAAAAGAAATAGCCAGAATGTTAGGCGGCATGGAAATTACAAAAACAACTCTTGATCATGCGCGTGAAATGCTTCAAAGCTGACAGCTTTGTAAAAAGTCCTTGATGCGCAAGAGATTGGTGCAGGTCGAGTAAAAAAATCGCTCAAGGTATGATTTAGTTATTTGAAAGAGGAAAGACAGTATGAAAAAGACAATATTATTCATGGCGGCCGTGGTATTAGGTTTTTGCGCCTGTCAGACAACAAAGATAAACCTTGAAAGCTATCACGGCATGACCAGGGCTTACCTTATAGGCCGGCTTGGCCCGCCCGACGCAAAGGAACCGGATGACAAAGGAGGAGAGATCTGGATATACCAGGAAAAGGAAGTTTTTGTGCGGCCTGGTACTGTAATCACCTATAAACAGAAAGATGCTGACAAGACGACTGTTAGGAAAGAAAAGAGAGTTTATCCCCCGGAACAACATGTGCGTATCATCAACACATCTTTCTATATTGACAAGAACGGTATAATCTACGACTCCGCATATGGTTATAGAGATATCGTGCATTGATTGTCGGCGAGCAAGCGGATCAACCCCTCTCTGATAGAGATAGGCACAGCGCCAAATAAAAGCCGGATATAAACAGGCTGTTGCCCAACTCGAAAGTTATAAGAAAATCAACATTTACTCGTCAAGCGGTTTTAAATTTGATATTAGACGGAAACTATATACTAACTGGATTGCCATTAATTCATCGCTTACAACGATATCATGATCGACGAACACGAAATATCCAAAATAGATCCCGCTTTTCTCCGCTATCTGGAGGCCAAATACCTTTATGGTCGGTTTTTGGATAGTTGTGGTCCTCCTCGTGACTCTTATTTTCAAATGGTTCTATATTTTGACGCATTCTTATTCTGTTTTGTGTCTATCGAGGAAATGGTGTCTCCAGAAAAAAAGGAGGAATTGAATCAATTAGACATATTCAAGTTCTTCAAAGCAGCTCGCAATGTTACAACACATCATTCTATTCTGGCCGCACCTTTCCAGAAAAACGGGTTTGTCCGGGGGTTATCGCGTGACATCTATGAGAGCACAGGTGGCAGTCAACCTATCGCTTCAGCCAGATTCAAAGTTAACACAGAAAACTTTAGAAGAATATTCTCTACGGCTGCGAATAGATGGTCAAAGGGCAAGAAGGTGTTTCAAAAGGGCAAAGCGTATCTTAACCGCATTGAAGCAAATGGCGGTATTAAGGTATACATCGAAGACATCATGGCCGAGGGGCTTCGGGCTGTACGAAAAACTCTGGGCTACGTAGCGCAGGATTCGATATCTAACCGAGCCCTTGAAGCTAACGGGGAAGACTCGGTGGTGCACGAGGGCTCCGAGGTGGACGAAGCCTATATGCCCATAGCTTAAGGGCAACGTTCGGCTGAAAGAACGGAGAAGACCTGAAGAATGGATCCGAGAGAAAAGAAACAGAGGCGTATTCAGAATGTTTGACAATTAAGCCACTGTCATTTAGCAAAATCAGTAGAGGTAGAGCAAGCAGAAGTTAGGTGAGAGAGGCTTGGCCGCTTGTCCTACACCGAAAAAAGTGAGGAGATTTCTCTCTATTGTAGAAACGGCTGAGCTTCTAAACATATTTCTCATCGTTTTAATGGCTCTGTTTTTGAACGCCCAGGGCCGGGCCTGAGTTCCCTGTACAAATTCTTTGCTTCCTGATGAATAAGAGCTTTTCAAACCTTTGATGTTGGCTGTGCGGGTGAAAAATGATTGAGGGTGCTCTTCTTGATGGGAGTCCATCGGCTCAGGACCATGGGCCGGATGCGATCCAGTTTGTGCGACTTGGTTTGCCGAAGGAAATAGCCGCGACAACTGGCGTGAGAAATCCATCCACCGCAGTCGTGACTTCCCTGAATGAAACGGGAACGTGATCCTGTTGGAGTCTTTTCCAGAACGTTGTCCACTGGATTTGTTTCGCATCGATAAAAGGTTCCGTGAAGGCCTCGATTTCCGTGGGCAGTGCTGTGCCCCGCCTTTCAAAGGTCAGACGAATGGCCTCGGCCAGCTTGGCTCCATCGAAATCGAATTGCAGGGACAACAACCAGATGTCGTAGAAATCCTTCATCCGGCTGTTCAACACACCCAGTTTGACCATGGCTTCGAACTTTTCCGCTATAGAGCTCTCCCTGCTGTAGCAGAGCAGTCGTGGCGCAGGTGAATCCAACATGGTCGGAAGCTCCAATTCTTCAGGCTCCGGATACACGACGTCGCCGAAGCCGATATCGACCTGCATGTTGATCCTCGCAGAGTCCAGTGCACCCCGGAACCGAATCCTGATCCCCTCATAATCAGCGTCTTCGGTGATTCGCTCAGTCTGAATAGAATCAGCATCGAAGGCAAGTCCGTCCGCTTCCACGTCCATGTACAAGATGTCCAGGATCTGTGCTATGATGTCGGCTTCCTTGTTACTCGTTCTTCCCAGCATGTCGATGTCCATGGTCGGACGAAGTTCCGGCGAACGCCAGACTCTCAGCATCAAAGCTCCTTTGAGAATGAATCGGTCGGCGTAAGCGGATTGGGATAGCCGGTAGAGGAATCGCTCCATGGCGTAGTATTGAAGCAACTCGTTGAATGGCCGTCGGTCGCTCTTGGCGCGGTTGAGGATACGTTGCCGGACGGACGCGGGGATGTTTTTGGGAGACTTCATACCGTCGCCTCCAGGTAAGGCCGCATCACCTTTTCGACCCGGCAGATCTTGGCGTATTTGAGCAGTTCTCCGAGGTCGAACTTCTTTCGTGTCTTGTAGAGTTTCAGTGCTTCCAGCACCACGT
>JAIVWD010000104.1:0-9878 GCA_049190315.1 Deltaproteobacteria bacterium
GCTACTACAAATGTGGTCATGCTCAAACGCTCAAATGCCCTGTCAGGGTAGTCTGGGTCTTTCGTAAAACCCAATGGATCCTTGCCATAGGTCATTTAGAAAAGCGACAGGACTATGATTGTGTTTGTGTTTCAAAGGTCAAAAGTTTCTTTTAATTTTCCTTTTTTCCAACATTTCTTCAAGATAGTAAACTCTTAAAATATTCTTTTGTTCCTGCATCTTTTGAAAGGGCAATACATTTTCTAATATATTTTTGAGCTAAGACCTCATTATCTGTCTTTGAATATAATGCGGCAAGGCAGCCATTTGCTTTTAACCAATTTGGCCGTTGAACAACACATCTTTCTAATAATTGAATGGCTCTTGCATACTCATTCTCTATCCAACATAAATGACTTCCTAATATGAACAATGCATGCGCATTCTTCGGGGAGCGTCGAATGATATTTATAAGAGCTTGTTCTCCAATATCTTTCATTCCATGAGATAAATTATTTTTTGCTTCAATTATCTCTCTATATTCAGAAAGCTGAGCATTCTCAACATCATTTAAATAAGACTGTGTCAATATCGACCTCATCTTGCTTGAAGGTCCATCTGATTCAATCAAAATTTGGATATATAACAAAATAAATGCAGCATTTTTTAATAACTTTGGCTTTGCCTTCTCTGCTTGCTGCACTATGAAAAGCGATTTTTCAATATTCCCGGCATCAAATAATTCGCGAATCTTAGTTATCGTCGGTGTATCTTTGCTTTTTTTATTCGTCATAACACTTTTACAAAATGGACAAACGCCTACTGATGGCGAAGAAGGCGCTCCACAATTAGAACATATTACATCAAAACCCATTAAGTCACCCTCCCTCCACATGACGAACAGAATTTATCTTTTTGTCTAATACCTCCACCACAATTAGAACAAAACTTTTTCCCTTTAGGATTTACTACTTTAACGTCATTGGTCATTGATTCATCTAAATAACGCATCTCTTTTTCTCTAAAGTCCGATGCCATTAAATTTTTCCCAAGCATTAATCCAAGCATAAGCTGCATCGGATCATTAGAAGTATTTGCCCCTGAAGATTGATTTTCAATTAAACTGTTAGCCGCTTTATATAAAAGATATTCCTGCTTATTGCCTACAATGTTCATCGCTACCTTGGAGTCTAAGGCATTTAAAATCTCTTTAGAAGGAACCAACGAAAGAACTTGTAAGTCCAAAATTGTTAAACCATAATTATTTAATATTGCATTAATTTTTTCTTGAAGCACATTTGAAACATCATCTTGGGCACGATTTAAATCACCAAGTGTCTTAACAACAGATAAAGCCTGAGGAAATAATTCGAGCAATTGTCCTTGAACAAATTCCTCTAAATCCGTAATATCAAAAAGAACATTACTTCCTATCAGGTTATTATAAAGTCTCTGAGGATTAACCACCTTTATATTGAAAAGACCATATGCACGAATGGGAACATTTTGATAATCTGGAAAACTATAAATAACAGGTGCGGTTGTGCCCCATCTCCGTCCAACAAAGACTTTTAACATAAAAAACCATAATTCAGCTCTAAGAGGGCTTTGAAAACCAAAAGACCAGTTTGCAATTCGTGTAATAATTGGAAAGTTTTCTGTTTTGATTCTATGAGTTCCTTCCTTCATTACATCAGCGAACTCACCTTTATAAATCAATAATGCCTGCTGGTTGGGACGAATAACTATACATGTTCCTGAGAATAAATCAGCACTCCCATTTGCAGGGACTCTTGCAGCAATCAATGTTCCACCGGGATCTTCAAATTCATAAACACCTTTAAAAATCAAGGATTGTCTATTTGGTTTACCCATATCAATTCCTTTCTAATATTTACAAAGATTATCGGTAGTTAAAAAATTATAATATTATAAGAACTTAACAAATTCAAGAAAAAATACCATGTTTCAATAAAAAAACTGACTACAAAAGATCATTAATTTTTAAGAAATTTAACATCCCTGCAGCAAAATAAAATCCTTCAATGACCAAATAATTAATTTCCATCTTACTCCTATTTTCCTGAACCATTCATCTCAACCAAGAAGCGCCGCTTCCCTAAATGCCTGACAGTGTGAGATTGGTGCGTACCGTTTCAGCATCCGAAGCGTGGTCGATCTTAACCTCAACCATAAACACTCGTTCGTTCGGGATTTCTCCTTTCCGGATCAGGTGATCCTTGATCTGTCTTGCCCGCTCTTGGGCGAGACGCCGCAGGCTGGTTTCATCGACCGCTATCTTTTCGATTAATCGTTGCTTGGCAGCGGCAATGAGAACCTCTGGCTCGATCCGTGGTGGTTCGGACGTCTCCGACTCGATTTCAAATAAGGCCCTGGGGTGTTCTCCAAATCTGTCCGTATAGGCCTGAGTTATGAGACGTGCGTAGTCATCATCGGACAGCGAAATATCCTCAGTGCGAGCGGGCAGCGATAATTCAACGGATGCCGGCTCTTTGAGTTTTGCACGTTTCAGTTGGCCTAACAGTTCTGCTTCAGCCAGCGCCACCCGGTCGTGTTCCGTATCCGCAACTCCTTTGATTTCAAGTCTAAGCGCCGGTCGCTTGTGAAGCCCCTTAGCCAGTTGCTCAAGCTTTCTGATCTGCTCAGTCCCAAGCGCCGCACTACCGAATTCAAACTCCACAAAACTCAGCCCTTCCCCATCTCCCCCGATAAGACCAGCCAGCATGTCAAACGGAGAGCTGACGATTTTGGTGATCAGATTGACCAGAGTGCTCACCACAATACGGCCATAACTGAACTCAGGGTCATTCAGATCACCCCGCACTGGCAGATTAATGTCAATTCTCCCCTCACGATCCTTTAGCAAAGCCACAGCGAGACGGACTGGTAATGTTGTGGCATCGGGGCTATCTATGCGCTCACCAAAGGTAAATTGATCCATAAAGATTTCATTCTCGCCAACAAGGAGGTTCTCTGAGAGCTTGTATTTGAGATCCAATGACAGCTTCCCCTTGTTGATGGCATAACCCGCAAACTTGCCGGAATATGGCGTGAAAGTGCTAAGTTCGATGTTCTTGAGAAAGAGAGCCAAATCCGTGTAAGCATCTTTGCTCAAAGGATTAATCTGACCGGCAATCTTTACCGGCGCGTATTTGTCCACTTTGCCTTCGAGCAGGACATCAGCCCGCGCCAAAGAATTGGAAGAAAGGCCTCTTACAGTCCCATTCAGACCCTGGATACCCATTGCAAAATTTGGTTTAAGGGAGAGGTCGGAAAAATTCACCGAAGCATTTTCAATGCAAACCGTATCTATGGTGACCGGGATTGGAGCCTGTGCCTCTGAATCAATATCATTGGTGGTCTCACCATCCTTAGTAGAAAAGATTCCGGTCAGATTAAGCGTTGAGTCGGGCCAGATGATAACCCTGGCGTAGGGTTGATCAGCAACAATCTCAGAAATACTCAGTTTGTCAGGCTGAATATCAAGCACCAAACCGTTAAACAAAAGCGACTTCCACTTCAGGAAATCCTCGGAATGTAATCTGTCCACGGCCTCAAAGCCATCGATGCTTATACTGCCTTTGTAACGCATTTCAGGTCCATCACTACCCAAAGTCCGATACTGAAATTTACCATCGAGACCTGCTGTGCCGGTCACAAGTTCAAGCTGTGCAACGGAATCCACATACGACTGGAACGACTTCAAAGCGATCCGTGCAACCTGTAAAGAGATATCCATGGATACCGGGTTAATGCTGATCAGCCCCTTGACCCCGACGGTTCCTGTCTGGTTGACCTTAAGGGTAAGTGCAAGTTCAGCTTGCGAATCTTTCTGATTACTCAAGTTTTTCAGATTCAGGTTGATCGGCTCCAGATTGACATGCATTGGTTTAACCAGCGTGCGGTCTTCCAGCGCCACGCCATAGTTTTCCAGCGTCAGTTCCTTAACACTGATGCGCCAGGGTTGGCTGTTTGCTCCTGGTTGATCCGGGGTCTCAGATGATGTCTTACTCTCATCTTCAGAGCTATCCATTGCAAAGAGCGCCTGGTAATTCAAGGTGCCATCGGAAGTAAGCCGGCTCTTAAAAAAAGCATTGTTAGAGTTAACGGAAGCACATATAGCCTTCTTATTGCTGAGGTCTATGTGAACCCCCTTGACGGAAAAGCAAGGCACTGAAATAAGCGTGTCATCAATGCCTTTTTCAGCCAGCCTGAACTCATTCAGTTTGAACTCGCCATCAATCACTTCAAAATGTAAAGCCTCTTCGCCGGCATCCATATCATACCGGGCAGCCAAGTCGATCGATCCACTGGTTATTTCGAAACGCACCTGATCCTGAACGTATTTCCATAGTGTACGCGTCTTGATGCCGGTTAGTACAAAACGCCCCTGCGATCGAAGCGGATTGACCGAGAAGTTGCCTTCCAAACTCACGAGTTCGCCTTCTTCTGTGGTTGCAGTGAAGACATACGGACTCTTGATAGCCTTACGGGTACTAAAGTCATTCAACGTAATCTCTATCGGAAAAAAGTTCTTTTCAAACGGCGTGGGCCGCGAAAGATCGCTAAACGCGAGACGTCCTTCCTCGATTTGCAGCCGGAAGATTAGAATAGGCGGCAACTCATTACTTTTATCCGGAGGAGGCTCAACTGGGTCCGATGAGGCAAGGAGATCTGAAAAATTCAGGCTGCCGTCAGGTAGAACCTTCACCCGTCCATCGGGTGCGATCATACGAATCTCGTCAAAGGTGTATGCTCGCCGGAAAATCGAGGAAAGCTGGAAATTGACATACAGTTCTTCGAAACCAACGAATCGCCCGCCATCAGGCTCACTCATTTCAAAGCCCCTCACCGTTACCGAAAGCACAAAAGGGTTCACCTTGACTTCATTCACGGTGACGTTTCGGCCAAGCTGCCCGGCTATGCCTGATATCAGGTTGGACTTGAGAATATACGGCGCAATCAGAAAGCCAAAGACTCCATATAGCGAAATCAAAATAGCGGTGATAATTGCACCCTTTTTCGCGCGCGACATTAAGAACCCCCTTTTCGGCATCCTTCATAATCGTATAAAAGTAGTTGACACTTTAGAAAACTCGCAAGTGAAATAACACCCCCCTTTTCTACTAAAAATTAACAGAAAATTTTAGAAATCAAAGTTTTTTCTTGCAAACTTAAGGTCCGTCTTTATAAAGAAATTCGAAAGCATGGATTTGATATTCCAGAATAGATGCATCTTCCATAAATTATATATCCGACGAAAATAGCATAAACAATTTTGAGGCGGCTTTTAATGGAAATTTATTAGCCTGTGCTATTGTATTCAAATAACTTCTAAACAGAAAGCTAACTATCAATGAAATAGTTTTTCCAGGCCAAATCAATCACATTTTTAGAAATGGAGGGCGGTTTTCCCACATAATTAGCTTCATCGATTATCTGATCGATCAAGTCTCTCGGATGGCATCCAATGGGTTTAATGTTCAATTCATTATATTTAGCCATAAGGTAATCAAAAATTTCACTATCAAATTTCAATCCATTAGAATCACATACTTTACGAAATATATTTTCATATTCTTTAATATTTGGATAGTCAACTTTGAGTTTGTATGGCAATCGTCTTAAAAATGCTTCATCGGCCAATTTTTTGGGTTCAATGTTTGTGGCAAAGACGACCAACTGATCAAATGGGATTTCAAACTTCATTCCGGTGTGAAGGGTCAAGAAGTCCAGCCTGCGATCCAATGGAACGATCCACCGATTAAGAATACTTCGTGGATCTATTAACTGTCTGCCAAAATCATCAATTATGAAAAGACCATTATTCGCCTTCATCTGCAATGGGGCATCATAGTATTTGGAATTGGGATTAAATTCTAGATCAAGTGCCTTAAGCGTCAATTCACCACCTGCTGAAATGATCGGCCTTTTAACTCGAACCCATCGCCTATCATAATCGTCTGATGCGGTATCTTTATCAACCAAATGATGATTAACCTGGTCATAAACAGTGACAATTTGTCCGCCCACCAACACTGAGTAGGGAACGTAAATGTCCCCTGAAAGTGAATTTCCAATGGCTTCTGCAATGGTTGTTTTACCATTTCCGGGAGGGCCGTATAAAAATATTGGTTTTCCAGAATTGATTGCAGCGCCTAAAGTACGCAACTTGTTTTCACTGAAAACGATATTTGAAAATTCTTTTTTAATACTGTCTTGTTTAACTTCGATGCTTCTGACGGTCTGTATTTCAACTGCGTATCTGTAATCATCTAACACAACGGGAGCAGGGCCGATGTAGTGGCTTTCCTCCATTAAATTTATCGCACGGTTAATACCCGAATCGGTGATCCTGAACTCGTAATTGCTCACTGAAAACGATGTGTCACTTTTTGTAATTTCTATCATCCTATCGTGACGCAAACTGTTAGCGCATTGGGTGATTACAGCTTGGGTTAATTTTGCCTTTTCCGCTAACTTTTGAACGGTAAAACTTTTTAGGAAAAGGGCATGTTTTAATAACAAGTCGGAGATGAAATTGATGTCCAATTTGGTTTCCTCAATATTAGCGGGTACAGTAGGGGAAAATTGAAAAAAACTTGCAAGGTCCGACTCTGATATAAGATCAAGGACAACAAGATTATAACCAATCCGTCCACCGTACATGCGTTGCCTTTCGAGCGCCTTATGAAGATCTTTGATGGAGATTAACCCTTTTTCCTTCAGCCTTGTTCCTAAAGATTTTGCCATTGTTTAACCTTCCTTGTTAATGATAATTCAATACGACTCATTTAAATTATTTTTGCAATATTCCCGATCCCCTTGCGTTCTAAGCAACTATCCGTCTTACAAATTGTATTCATGCGATTGATAAAGATTTAATCATGCAATTATCAATTGCAATCATGCTATTTAGTCATGACAAATCTTACAATTTCGCATGTTGATATACGGTATGGATATCACAGTTTTTCAGGTTTTCGATAGCGCTTTCATGTTAATCTAAAATATCCGAAATTAACGCTTCACTGATGTAACGCTATAATGCCTTTCTGACTATTTAATAAATTCAGTTAACAAACGGTCTTTTGCAGTAATTATACCGTCTTCTTCTATCTCATCGACTCCATTGACAGTAATTGCAAAACCACCTGCGTCGGTTCGCTCAATCCAGCCCTTCTCCTTCAAATACCAAATGTGAAATTCCAAAGTTTTCTCGGGCCATTGCATTAAATGTTCAAGCTGCCAGGTTCCCACTCCTGCTTATAGCGGGGCTTCTTTTCGCTTATGGTAAAGAATGTATAGGATTGTACGACGGATCTGTCTATCGGTCCCAAAATCACTAAATTTATCACCTTTTGATACCGTTTTCCATCGGTGATTTGTTTCCTTTTCATAGTTAACATCGTAGGCAGCACGTTTTTCAGGGTTCGATAAGGTCTTATATGCCTTGGTTAAGTTCTCAAACTTTTCAACACTTCGTGTTTTATTATTGTCAGGATGATATCGCTTTGCAAGTAAGCGATAGATCCTTTCAATTGTCTCCCGGTTACGTTGCAATACTGTGCTTTACGCTATTGCGCCAAAGCGCACATCGGGACAACGTGGCAGATCACGCAAGTATGGGGACCGACTTAGCACGTGTGCTGAAATGGCAGCAAGGCTCAAAACAAAGGCATTGTGCCATCGCGTATTTCTCTATGGGCATTACCGCGAGGTGCTGGCTACTACAAATGTGGTCATGCTCAAGACGCTCAAATGCCCTGTCAGGGTAGTCTGGGTCTTTCGTAAAACCCAATGGATTGCCCTCTTTTCTACTGACCTGGACATGTCAATTGAACAGATCATCGAGTACTATGGTGCGAGGTGGAAAATAGAATCTGGTTTCAAGGAGATCAAACAGGAGATTGGCAGTAGCAAGAGTCAGACCCGTAATGCCCATGCAGTGATCAATCACGTCAACTTTTCCATGATGGCAGCTACCGTTACCTGGATCTATGGGGCACGGCTGGAAAATACCCCCGAACGTAGGCATAAAGTCATAGGGCGCAATAGTTTCGCATTCTCAGATCTGAGGCACATCATTGCCAAGTCTGCCCTGAGTGAGAATTTTGATGGCGTTTGCGGTAATTACCTCAAAGCCCTAAAAAAATCTTTCGTCGATGCCCTGCTGCGCATGGTTGCTTGAATCTACAATGCATAATTTCAGTGAAACTTCAGATAATATAATTATATATGCAACATTCCTTTTAAAAGCAAATAACGACCATTGCCCGTAGTGCTGTATGCTAAATTTGATATTCTCTGAAGAACAATGGATATATCCTGGTTGTTTGATATTCCTGTAATCATTTCTTCTACTGCATCCTCTATCCCATCAAACAACCCATTTGGTATGCCAATAGTTATTTCATGCCCTTGCGAAGCTACGGATAAGTTTGTGCTGATTTGTTGATGAGTTGCTTGGATAACGTTGTGGATAAAAACCAATTCGGAATGAAACTCTATGTTGAATATTCTGTTAGCGACAGCGTAAATAGCACTGAAAAAATATAGTTTTTCTACTGGCATAACGGTAGATTTCATGTTTTTAAGTACAAATTCAAGTTCTTTGATGAATAAACTTTTCATGTTTTTAGATAAATTCACCTCTCTACCCCCATCCTGCGATTACGCATTCATAGTTTTCATTTCTGGTTTTGATATAAAGTCCCCAGAAGCACCCGCACTATATTTATCAAAACTTAGTACATTAGCTGGTGGTGGAAATGGAATGACAGATATAGAGTCAGAATCTACGGGAGAAGAGATATAAGTAAGCAACGGTTCAGTATGTGTAATAAGGCTTAAACCAAGTACGGCTAACATGGCCCCGACAGCACCAATGGTTGGATTGGCGGCACCACTCTCTATTTTAGCAATATATGGCTGACTCAATTTGAGTGTATCAGCAAATTGTTTTTGGGTCATATTTAATTTATGGCGTGCCTTCGATAATGTAAGCGCTAAATCTGCCTTTACCTGTTCCGAACCATACAGCTTTGCATATTCTAAATTTTTTAGCCTACATGCTAAGTCTTGAGTTGGCGTTCTCATGCTACCTCCTTTTTTGTTTTCAAATGAGCGTTGATAAATACTTATGCAGATTTCGTCTTGCATGGGCTATGTCTTTATTCTGTCGTCGTTTTGTTTTTCGGAAGCCGTGAAGAAGAATAAACTTTGATCGTGTTGAGTCATAATAAACAACAACTCTATATGCCCCGGGTATTAACTCGTAGAGATGATTATCCTCACCGATTATGTGCTTCATCATGTTAGTGTCTAGGAGTTTTAGACCATGCTCGCTGAGCTTTTGGATTTGAGCATCAATCCTTGAAGCTCCGGCTACGTCTGATTTGAAAACATCATTTAACCATTTGGATACTGGTTGTTCTTTCCTTCTATCCAGATAGTACTCAACCTGATACATTTTTAATATAACCCCAGAGGTTATGATAGTCAAGAATTATTTTTAAGCATCATCCACCCACCACTAACCAGTTATTATATGGTTTCTATATAACTATCAAATTGGAAAATACTTGACAAGTAACATTTCGATTTCTTTATTGTTTTTCTAACTGGAGAGTAAGGCAGTAAAGTTATAACGAAGCAAATTTCGGGGAATTCAACCCAACAACTCACGCCTGACTGCGTGCGGACACGCACAGGCAGAAAAATCTGTGTAATCTGTGGATTAAAGAAAGCCCCTTTTTATGGTTATAATATTTGAGAATCTCTCAGCAGATCAGGCCGATACATACCGGCTGGTCCTGTCCTCATCCGGCATTTCACACCGCTCGAAAAAAGGAAAGCACGGGTGGGATATATTGGTG
>JAIVWD010000105.1:0-9813 GCA_049190315.1 Deltaproteobacteria bacterium
TGCTGAATAATTGTAAGGATAAAAGGCGTGAAGTCTTTTCATGTTTGAAAAATGGGGGATTAGTCTACTATTGCCCAGATTCGATAAAACATCACAGCTTATTAAGAACTTCAGTTAAACCTAAGTTGAGCGATTTCTTGTGAAGAAATGTGCCAAGATCTTGATGCAGCAAGGTTTGCGAAAAGCGTAGGCATACCAATGGATATGTCGAGACTTTTCGCAAGTCCTTGATGCGCAAGAGATTGGTGCAGGTCGAGTAAAAAATCGCTCAATTTAGGTTAAAGCATGTGATCGAGCTTGTTTTATGGCCTTGTTGGATTGTCACCATTGTTTTCCATTCATGCACGTTCTTTCTTTACGATATCTTTTATTGAAATCAAAGTTTTTTCTTGCAAACTTAATAATTTGTATTTATTAATTTATTTTTTAAATAATTTAAGAGAATTGGACAGACATTTTCGCGTTTTCGTGCCCCGCCTGCTGATCCTTCCTTTCACACGTATCACGTATTCCGGATATTGTTTCTGCCCTGTTTCTAAAACCTAAATTGAGCGATTTAGTTAAAGGAGAATAATGTTATGTCAATGAAGATTTATGTCAAAAATCTTTCTGCAGGAAGATTTATTTGCGCAATTATAGCGGCGCTGTCTTTATCCCTGTACGCTTTAACCGTCCATGCAGAAAAAAATGAGCCTTTGATAGATAAAGTAGCTATAGTTAATGGAACTGTTATTACCGGTGAAGAATTTAATAGAGAGCTAAGCCCGATAAAACAAAGGCTTTCACAGCATGGACAAAAAATTTCACCGGAACAGCTTGAAGGTATCAGAAATGAAATTCTTGACAACCTGATCAACCTCGAACTCCTGTTTCAAGAGAGCCGGAATAACGTAATTAAAGTTGAAAAAGAGGCAGTCGATTCTCAAATGAAACTTTTAAAACAAAAGTTCTCAAATGACACTGAATTTAAAAACTTTTTAAGCGAGCTAAATTTATCTGAAAGTGCCTTAAAACTAAAAATCAAGAAGGGTATTGCAATACAGAAGCTTATTGAAACTCAGATTGCTGATAAGATTAAAACTTCAGATGAAGAAAGCAAGGTTTTTTATGATAAAAATCCCGACCTCTTCAAACAGCCCGAACAGATAAAAGCGAGTCATATTTTGATAAAAGTTGAGCCGGGCGCGGATGAAATGAAAAAATCTGAAGCAAAACAAAAAATCAAAAATATTCAACAAAAACTTAATAAAGGCGAAGATTTTGCTGCACTTGCTAAAGAGTTTTCAGAAGGCCCCAGTAAAAACAATGGCGGAGATTTGGGCTACTTCCAGCGAGGTCAAATGGTAAAACCTTTTGAAGATGTAGCCTTTGCATTAAAAACTGAAGAGGTAAGCGATATTGTAGAAACTCGGTTTGGATATCATATCATTAAAGTTATAGATAAAACGCCTGAGAAGACAATTGCTTATGAGAATGTAAAAGATGATCTTGCCCAGCATTTGAAACAGGAAAAAACAAATCAGGAAGTCAAAACATACATACAAAAACTCAGGGAAAAATCCAAAATAGAAAAATTTTTGTAACGTTTTAGGTAACCGTTCACGGCTTGAAACTTGAAATTGGAAATTGGAAGAACAGTGCAAAAGCATGAAGGCCAAATTTCTAATTTCAAGCCGTGAACGGTTACCATTTTAGCTTTTTGAAACAAACCGGCCAAGCGTGAGCTTCAGTCACCAAACACCTTGACCGGTTTATATGGATGGCTTCCTTCAATAACATCCACACCCGCTTTTGCCTTCACTTTTTTCATGATAGTATCTATGTAAGGACAGTTGTCCAGAAGACAGGTTCCTATATGAATTGCATCAATAGTCTCTCCAAGGGGAGCCATCCATGTTTTCAGCATAACCAGTCGAAGAACCGGTGAAGTTCCGGGACATCCCCCGCAGTGTACCAGACCTCTTAACTTGGCATCAGTACCCTTGTATCTCTCAAATTCTCCTTCCTTCTTATCAAAAGCCATTAAACAACGGTGACATCCGATACATGTTTCATCCTTGATGTTTTTACAACTTAAAATAGCGATGTTCATTAGACCTTCTCCTTTCTTGAATTTGTAAATTTATGTATAATTATTTTTGCTCTGGAAGTTAAACCTTCTTCAATACTACCTCAAGGCTCTCCCCCTTTTTAACGATCTCCGTGTAACCGCCATCACTTAACATCCCTGAGTTTACAATAATGGTGCTGCCGATTCTATCCTTTCCGACTGCTTCATGAATATGCCCTGTAAGACAAAGCTGAGGCTGATATTTTTCTATAAATTTTCTAACAGCCGTACTCCCAACATGAATTCCGTCGCCCACAATATCCAGGGCAGTGTTATGCGGAGGAGTATGAGAGACCAGAATCTTTATTGGAAGGTTCTTTATACTCTCATATCCTTTATAAATAAATTCTTCCAGTTGTTCTTCGCTGTATTCACTTGGGGTGCTGAATGGCGTATAATTGGAACCACCCGCGCCGAAAATTCCTACATCTTCGATAATAATGCCTTTACTGTGAAGATTGATTCCGATTTCATCAAAGTAATTATTCACTTCTTCAAGGTCCATGTTGCCGAACTGGGCATAGATAACTGGATTATAACGCGATATGAAGTCTATAATATTTCCGGCCTTTTTAATCCCGCCGTAGTTTGTTAAATCTCCGGTAATAACGACAAAATCCGCATCTGAGATTCCATCTATTTTTTGCACATTTTCCGCATGCCCATGAATATCGCCAAATGAAATAAATTTCACAACAACCTCCTCAAGTTAAGTGCCTAAAGTGAACTAAAGTGCCTAAAATGCCTAAAGTTGTGGTACGCCTTCGGCGTGCTAATTGATAATCACAGAGTTGCAGGAGTTACTCCTTTGCGCATTGACGACTTAAGGAATCTATATAAAATGGCAGAATTCCTTAACTTTAGGCACTGTCTTTTCTGTTTGTTATTTTCTTTAGAATATCAGCAGATTTTTTTGAAAGAGTGCCCTTTGCTTCTGCAATGCCTATTGTATGAAAACCAAGAGCATTATAAAGATCAAGCAATTCAGGTGATTTTTCCCCTATTGCCTCTATATGTCTCTTCACGGTTTCAATATCTCCTCTTGCAATAGGACCTGTCAGTGCTTCTGTAATTCCAGCTTTTTCTATATTTGAAAGCGTACCTTCAATTAAAGGTTTTAAGACCTTCCAGGTATCACTGCCGGATATGCCTGCATGCTCAATAAGCCTGAAAGCAAGAGAGAGAAGAGTCACAAGGTAGTTTGATGCAACCACGGCAGCAGCATGATAAAGGGTTTTATCTTCCGTGTTTATTGGAATACAATCTGCGCCAAGATCAACCGCAATTTTTGCTGCTATATGTAAAGCTTGAGCATCACCTTCCACAGCAAATACGATTCCGTGAAAAGGGCTTCCATTCCCTTCATTTAAGGCAAAGCTCTGCATGGGATGCATTGACCCGATAAAAGCGCCACAGCTTTTTGCCGATGATAAAATCGTTGATGGAAGTGCTCCGCTGCAATGCAAGACCACGGAATCTCTTTTAAAACCGTCATTAAATGCAATACTGCTGCATGTATCGGATATTTCGCTGTCCGGAGTTGTTAAAAAAACAATATCCGCTTCTTTTGTTATTTCCCAGGGTATTTTAGTGAAACGCCCGGTTCCTGTTAAGTCTGCAAGTCTTTTTGCGGATGAAAAGCTTTTACTTGCAAGGCCGGAAATTCCGTAGCCGGCTTCTGATAAAAACTTCGCAAGGGCAGTGCCGACTCTTCCGCAACCAACTATTGCAATTACAGGTTTCATTATTTGTAACAGCTCACAGGGTTCAAAGGTTCATGGTTCACACCAACGGGTGCCATGGACAAACTTGTTTGTCCGTGCCCCTTTTCTGCCGAAGAATTTTAAAAAATGCACGTGACCTCAATCACTGAAATACCGAACAGTTATTCTCGTTTGTTACTTTGTATCGACGTCATTTGCACGGACAAACAAGTTTGTCCATGGCACCCCTTAGATCCTTTTCATGGTACGACATATAGTAGGGTGTTGGAATCGGTAGTCCATCACTCCGTGAACGACTGCAACAATTTATAGTCTCGTGGTATCTTCGACAATAAAAGGAAAGCTCTTTATTCCTATGCTCATTTTTTTTATCCAAAGTCTGGCCATTGTAACGGTTTCGCCTTCCATGCTTACAAGGCTGGGAAGTTCTTCTACATAGGAAATATCCTCAATTTTAAATTTATAGTAAAAAGCATCGGAACTGTATGGGTCAGGCACCAGAATAATCTTACCGGGATCATACTGATGCTTTTGAAGTGAGCCCGAGTAAGAAACATGAGTTTTTTTAATGTTTATCAAATCCTTTGGCTTCTTGTAAGCTTGAATCTCAAATTTTTCGGCCTTTCGTGGAAAATTTGCCTGCGACATGGTGTTGTCTCCTTAGTACACTTATTCTTAAATGCGATGACGTATTATGATGCGTTCTTTTATCCAATTTTCAGGAAGTTTGAAGTGCCTAAAATGCCTAAAGTATATTAAAGTGCCTAAAGTTAAGGAATTCTGTTAATTTTACCCGCCCGCCTCGCCTGAGCGAGCCAACAAAAGGACGAAGAGCATTGAGTGCGGCTCGCGATGGCGGGCAGGTATGAATTAATGGAGCGAAGCGACACCTTAACTTTAGGCATTTTAGGCACTTTAGCTCACTTTAGGCACTCAAAACAGCGTACCTTCGGGGGTGATAATTTGCCGTATGTCACTGTATTTACGAATCAAAACACTAAGTTTGAAATGATACTATAAATTCCCCTATCTTCTCAGCAGACTTGCCGAAAAGTTCCTCTATCTCAACAGATTCAAGGTAATTATCGTCCCAGGCAATGCTGTTTTCCTGAACAATATTCTTTATATGCTCATACTTGCCGCCAAGCGCTTTTATCCTGGCTGCAAGGGGGACTTCTTCTTTAAATGCAATATTCAATAAAAGAAGATATTCTATCATATTCGGCATTTCAGGAGAATCTGAGATTATTGGAATAACAAGAATACTTCGGCCATCTTTACGACCTTTGCCGATATATACATTCCCCTGCCGAAGAATTATTCTTTTAGTACCCTTAAGTATGTTATCCTTTTCAACCCTTGATGGAATGGGCTTTAAAGAACCCTCTTTCTCTAAAACCTCTATTGTTGACTCATCTGTTGGTTCACCAAGAAGGTTGAGTTTGCCGATTCTGTATAGCGTCAAGCCCTCGATATGTGAAATAACTCCCTGTAGTTTTTTAAGAACAATAATATTTCTGTTTATCAGTTGTGAAACACTAAAATTGCGCTTTGACAGCTCATCAAAAAGCAGGCCCTCAAGTTTTTCACTTATACGACTTGTACCGACAGTAACTGTCTTGGCCTGGTGTTTTATTGCATCCACAGGACGGGACATATAATTAATAGATTCTCCAATATATTCAAACAGAGAATTAAGCATGTTAAGTGCGGTACCCTTTTTGTCAAAGTCGATCTCAAAATCCGACACGGGCAGCCTTCCGGCCAGGTATTTAAGAAGAAGAGTAAGATCTGAAGCCTTGGCAATGGAAGTCGGAAATTTTTTTTCGCCTCTTTTTGCCCTGAATTTTTTGTAAAAACCGGCAATTTTTTCTCTGAACGATTTTTCAAGTACGATTTCGTAAACATCGAGACCTCTATCAGCGTAATTGTCAATAGTGTCTTGTAGTTCTTCACGAAATGCATATAAAAATTTTGACCCCTCATTAATGGCAAGGGCTGCATAGTATCCCCATATATGTCCGACCAGGGTGTTCAGGATGGGCGCAAAATGCTGGCTTACAACCGGAACATGGAACACATCTTCTGCATAGGCATCAAATCCGCTCTCTCCCTCGTCAGCTATAACAACAGGCGTGGCCTTGTGTGCCTGAAAAATAGCTGTATCCTTAATGATGTCACCTATAACATTTCGCTTTGTGCCGGCAGCACACACAATTATAAGAGGTTCGGATGATAAATCTATATGTTTTTTGTCCTCTATGTAATCAGAGGAAATTGTTTTGTAGCAGAGTTCGCTCAGTTTGATACGTATTTCATCTGCAGAGGCTTTATTGGGACCGCTGCCTACTGCCGCCCAGTAATTTTTTGTTGCAGCAAGCTTTTGTGCGGATTTTTCTATCTCTTTTCTCATAGATAGAACTTTTCTCATATGGGATGGAATTTCCTGCATCTGTCTTATTTCTTCTGTTATAAACTCATCATTTCGTAAACCTTTCAAACTTGCGATTTTAAGGCTCAAGACAGCGCCTGCTATAATCTGAGAATAGAATGCCTTTGTTGAAGCCACCGACATCTCAATATCACGCCCGCTGCTTGTGTACATAACACCATCAACCTTAAACGTAATGTCTGAATCCCTGCGGTTGACTATGGCAATGGTATGTGCTCCTCGTTCTTTAACCATATCCACGGTACGATTTGTATCCGTTGTCGTGCCGGACTGACTAATAGCAATAACAAGCGCATCTGCCATGCTGTTTTTGTCATCATATTCATTAAGCTTAAATCCGCTGAGTTCTGATGCCTTAAATGAACGCGCAGTAAAACACGGCTCATCAATATAGTAATTTAAAATATCTGAACATACTTGTGCAGCAACTCCAGCCGTACCCTGACCGACAAAATAAATTCTCCGTATTTTATTGTTTATAAACGCTTGTTGAATGGATATCGGAAAAACTTTTTCATCAAGTGTTAATACGTACCTCTGTTTCCCGTCCTCCTTGATTTTCCAGCGATTCTGAAGAGTCTTTTCCACTGAAACAGGGGCTTCGGAAATTTCTTTCAGGAAATAATGCGGAAATTCCTGACGGTCTATATCTCTTGATGTTATCTGCGTATGTTTTATATCCTTTTCCCCAATTTCAATCTGGGTTCCGTCATAAAACATCGCTTTAATGCCTTGCATGCCCCCACCGGATTCCTGGCTTAGGACAAAAATCTGTCCCTGAGTTCTGCCATCCTTTCCTTTAACAACCTTTTCTCCGTCCATCTTGAGATAGAACGGAGTCTGCTCGACAAAACCGTAAACTTCAGAGGTCGGCAGATAATGACCTTCAGATAGTCCTATAAAGATAGCCTGACCACTGCCTTTCTGAGCAAGAAAAAGTTTGCCTGGAGCAAGGTCTGAATGCATGAATATGGCATGTGAACCTTCAAAATCATTGACCGCCAGACGAAATGCTTCTTCCAGATCATTCCCCTGTAATATATATTTTTCAATTTGCAGCGGGATTATTTTTGTATCCGTCGTAATGTCCTTATGTATAACATTGCCTTTGCTTTCATATTCTTCTTTAAGCTTAATGTAATTGTCGATATCTCCGTTAAGACAAACATGAATTATTCCGCTTTTATCTGATATGTTTCCGGTCCCTTTATTATCAACCGGATGACAGTTCGGTTCAGTAATAGCCCCGATTGAAGCCCAGCGAGTATGGGCTCCAACAGTATGATATTTGTGCGGAAACGAGATAAGTGTTTGAAAAATTGGATCATTTTTTATCTGATTTCTCAAAAAACCAATATTGTCTCCAAGGCTTCCTATTTCAGCGGCAATCTTATAGGTAATGGCAATGCAAACACATTCTTCTCCGCTTTCATCTTTTGTTTCATGGACATCTATGCCCATGTTGACAAGCACATCATGGTTTGACCGCACCCTGAACTGATCAAGAAAATCGATATTATCTGCTTTGCCCAGCTTTTCTTTAAATCTTTCAAAGTCTGCTTTTTCAAGGATAAACATAAGAGATATGCCGGCTGAATCACGGCCTCTTACCTCAAGACGGTCTATGCTGTTTAAAACTGAATTGATATTTTTTACGATTTTTAAGGCAAAAGAAGTAATGGACTGAAAATCCCGGTTAAAAAGCTCCCCGACTTTGACAATATTATCTAAGAGTTCCGAGGTAATGCACCATGAAATATCCTTCAGGTCTTCAATTCTGCGGGACATTGTATCAACCATATCAGCGTCAAGCCGTCCCATATTATCAGACAGCAATTTTGATTCCCTGTCTATGATGTCATTAAGATTGTCAGATAATTTTGAAAGTCTGTTTTGGATATCTTTTCCGGCAAAACATTCAGCAAAATAATCGTCTGCCTTTAAAGACTGCACAGAATGCAGAAATGAGTCTATAAGTTTTTGGCCACCCAAATAATCAATAATCAAATAATCATTAATTAAAGATTTATTATTTTGAGCGCAGTCCAAATATCCTTTTTCACCGATCTTTACGGCCATATCATTCAGGGATGCTATATTTATATGGTCGGCTTTTTTTTCTTTTCTCTTAAAAGAAACAAGCCCTGCAATACCGCAACAAAGGATATTTTCACTGCAAGGGAAAAAAACAATGGAATTGTCCGGCAAACCTGCGGTGCTCCTTCCAAAATAGACATCAGATAAAAGATAAGGAAGGACAAAGCCGATTATTCCTTTAACAATGCTGACGATTTGCTTTAAATATTTCATTAATACTTTATCTTTCTATTATTGATGAATTCGTTGGGCGATATAGAGTTCGCTACCGTTCAATTTTCATCGCCATCTAACCGTGAACCGTGAACCGTGGAACTTTGAACCTGAGTAGTTACTCACATCTGTTGATATAACTCCTTAATCCTATCTCTTGTCATTACCCTCTTCCACTCAGGCCCCAGAGCATTCTCCCATAAGGGCTCAAGTATCAGAGCTACATCCACCATTTTTTCCAGTTTTGAGTCTTCAATGCCGGCTGTAATATTCTGAGGAAGCTTAATGTCCTGTTTTTCCAGCATTTGGCGGAATTCGCGAACTCCCTCCGGATAAAATTCCTCCAGATAATCAAAAACTATGCAGTTGCCGATTCCATGGTGAATACCGAGAACAAATGAAAGCCCGTATGAAAACGCATGGCACACTCCAACCTGTGAGTAGGCTATGCTCATACCTCCAAAATATGAGGCCATCATCAGTTTGTCCGCACTATCCTCGCCGCCGGCCAGAAAAACTTCCCTGCAAAGATCAAGCGCCTTTTCACCATACGCCTTGCTGAAAGCGTTAAGATAAGTTCCGGTTAAAGATTCCACACAATGTATATAACAGTCCATGCCTGTATAAAAATGCTGATCCACCGGCACCCCGGCAGTTAATTCCGGATCAAGCACTATCTGATCAAATACGGTATAGTCTGAATTTATACCAAGTTTTTTCTCGGGACCTGTAAGCACAGTTGTGCGGGAAACCTCGGCTCCAGTGCCTGAAAGGGTGGGAATTGCAACATGATAGACAGCCGGATTTTTTATTAAATCCCAGCCCTGGTAATCAGCAGAAGAACCGGGATTCGTCAGCATAAGAGATACCGCCTTTGCAAGATCCAATGTGCTTCCGCCACCTATGCCGATAATTCCATCAGGCAAGCGACTTGAAAAGTTTCTTGCCTTGTCTGTAAGTTCATCAACATAAACTGTTTTAGGTTCATCATCCACGTTGACTGATATAATCCGGTCCCTGCTTCCAAGGGGAATTCTTTCTATTAAACCGCTGGATTCAAAAACATCATCCACAAGAAAAACCATGAATGAATCGCTATCTCTGCGTTTTTCAGCAAGAATAGATTCAAGCTGGTTAAAACACCCCCTGCCGAAAACTACATAGGAAATCATTTTGAAATTTCTAAACATATATTACTCCTCAATCGTAATATTTCA
>JAIVWD010000106.1:0-9678 GCA_049190315.1 Deltaproteobacteria bacterium
CCGTTCAGGGCCTCGGCCGGAAATCCCCGCAGCGCCAGCTCATTGGCCAGCTCGGTCGTGCCAAGGCGCGTGCGGGCAAAGATAAGCGCACTGGCGATGGGCTCGATTTCAAACAGGCGCGTGAGGGCTGCCAGTTTGTCGGCTTCATTAACCAGGTAATAGCGCTGTTCGACGGTTTCCACGGTGAGTTGTTTGCCCCCGATCTTAAAAGATTGGGGCGCGTTCATATATTGCTTGGCCAACCGGAGAATGCGCTGCGGCAAGGTGGCCGAAAAAAGGGCGGTCTGACGGCTGGACGCGGTGTGATCCAAAATGGCCTCGATGTCCGCGATAAAGCCCATGCTGAACATTTCATCGGCCTCATCGAGCACGACGGTCGCCACCCGGTCGAGTTTGAGCACGTTTTTGCGGATCAGGTCGAGCAAGCGGCCAGGGGTTCCGACCACAATATCCACACCTTTTTTGAGACGGTTGATCTGGCGGTCATAAGGCTGGCCGCCGTAAACGGCCAGGACACGCACGCCGGTCTGCCGGCCGTAGGTGGCCATGGCATCCGCCACCTGGATGGCCAGCTCCCGGGTGGGGGTTACCACCAGACTTTGCACATGGCGCTGACCGGTTTGAAGGTTATGCAGGATGGGCAGGGAAAAGGCCGCGGTTTTACCGGACCCTGTCTGGGATTGGCCCATCACATCCTGCCCGGCAAGCATGGCCGGAATGACGGTGGACTGGATCGGAGTCGGTGCGGCGTAGCCGATGTCGGCGATCGTCTGCACCAGCTGCGGCTGCAAGTCAAACTCGCTAAAGTTGGGGGTCATCATGAAGCTCCTGTTTGCGTTTTGAAAAATACTCCGGGCCGCATACCCCTTGCGGGTCATATGCCTGTTGCCTGTCAACAGTCGACCCACCCAGCAAATAAGAGCCTCTCTGTTGCAACAAAAACGCCCGACCAAAACCGGCCGGGCGACCATCTGTAATCGTCAAAACAAAATTATGTTGATGTTTGCGATCCGAAACGAATCACCACAAAATATAAGGCACCCGGTATCAAATTGCAAGCAAAAGTTCCTGAAATTATATAAGACGGGGTCAGCCCTGGCACCACACTTTTCAAAGGTTATGCCTAACCCGGACAAGCCGGAATTGACGATTGACTATTGAATATTGAATATTTGTGGATGTCGCTTCGCTCCGCAATTTAATTTCATCTGTTTTACTATTTCTGTTTCTTCATTTTTTTCCATTCAACATTCGATGTTGGACGTTCGATGTTCGATGTTCATCTCTTTTTTTGAGTTATTGCCTTTTGTCGTTTTTCAAAAAATTGATCTGATGTGATTGCAAGAACCAGCACGGCAAAAAACACCGACCAGCTTATGAATACATGTGGCCAATATTCAGACATATGCGGCCCGAATATATAGGTAAGCACAAATATTGCTGTTAGTCTGAAGATGCTTGCCGTAATCGATATTGGAATGGTTAATGCAACCAGGGTTATACGGCCAGACAAAGTGGTCTTAAACAAATAGGCATAGGCCAGCCCAAACACAAAATAGGATATCAGATACCTGATTCCGCTGCAGCCGATAGCTACCTCAAGCAATGCGTTGGGCAGTTGAATCAACCAGCCTTCTCTATAAAATGGAATTTCTAATAAGGAGATAATAAAGAGACTTCCGCCAAATGTAATGTGCCGCATATAATCTGCGACTTGAATGTAAACATCACCTGTTAAGGGGGTCATTGTAATTAAAAAGAATAACGGGAAAGCAACGCACTTAAAATAATTTCTGCCAAAGACGGTAAATATCATCCCTGCAACAAAAAATATAAAGCCCATAAAATATAAATGATATGTCCCAAACTTGATTATCGGAGGCAAGAGTCCAAGAGCCAGCAGAGGTAAACCAGCAAAATCGTATTGCGGCTTAATATTTCTAATAACATCGCGTTTTGTCCAGATAAAAAAACCTGAAAGAAAAGGTATAAAAAAACCGTGCGAACTTCCTTCGCGGTGAAGGACAGCAGAAACTACTTCGATTATTGCAATTCTGTAGAGGAACAAACCAGATAGGATTGTTACAATAACTAAAATTGACAGGCGATAGTATTTTGATTTCATTTTATTTTTTGCCGCAGACAACCGCAGACGTTTATTGTTATGCCCTTCGGGCAAATTTAGGACCATTCTTTTAATTTCTGCCTTTTGGCTCTTAAAATTAACCAATAAGCCTATCTTTATCCCTGTTGCTTGAAGATAATTTAACAACTGGGCTTCATGCACTTTTGTCAAACTTTCGACGGTTTTGAGTTCTACTTACTTCAAATATAGCACCGTTAATTATGTAAGTAATTTCGTTGATTGTCATTTTATTAATTAACCGCAGACACACGCAGACTGCCGCAGACATTTTACTCTGCCGACTTGGCAGAGTAAATATTGTCATGCCCTTCGGGCAAAATTTCTTTATTTGCGAAAGCGAGGATAGTTTCGTCTGCGTTTGTCTGCGTGTGTCTGCGGCTAAATATTTATTTTTCGGATTATTTTTGCAGGATTTCCTGCAACGATTACCTTGTCCTGGACATCGTGTATTACAACACTGCCTGCTCCAACAATCGAACCTGTTCCTACTGTGATACCACACATCAAGGTTGAATTAGAACCGATAGAGGCGCCTTGTTTAATAACAGTTGGAACGACTTCCCAGTCTTCCCCTGTCTGCAATTCGCCGGATTCAGTTGTGGCCATTGGATATTTATCATTTATAAATATAACTCCATGGCCGATAAATACATCGTCTTCTATTTTGACGCCTTCGCAGATAAACGTATGGCTTGATATCTTGCAACGCTTACCTATAAAGGCATTTTTCTGAATCTCTACAAATGCGCCTATTTTTGTATCATCATCTATTCGGCATCCATACAGGTTGATAAAGCTGCTTAATACTACATCTTTGCCAAGTGTGACATCAGGCGCTATTAGGTTATTTGGATTCATTGGATTAGCAGGATATTAATTAGCCGCAGACAGACACACAAAAAGCTGATAGCTCATAGCTGATAGGAAATAGGTGGCAGAATACCTTATTCAAAATTCGATGTTGGACGTTCGATGTTCGATGTTCATCTCTTCTTTCATCTTTATTCCTTCCCATAGCCTCCTCGCCTCCCAGCTAATTAGCTATTTCAACCGGGGCTCCCTTTTTCTTTAACGACTCCTTAGAGGCAACAAGGACTTTAACCACTTCAATGCCGGCCATGCCGCCTGTTAATGGCTCTTTACCATTTTGGATACACTCAGCAAAATGTTCGGTTTCTAATGCAAGGGCTTCGACCTCATCTAATCTGGGGGCATACATATCGCCTATCCTATACTGAACTTTGATGTGATATAATTCTTCTTTTGTGGGAGTAAGCTTAACACCTTTATCATACACTTTAACCTTTTCGCCAGGGTTATTATCGTCATAAAGAATCATTTTAGCAGTTCCACCGATCAACGTCTGTCGTATCTTAACCGGCGATACCCAGCTTACATTGATATGGGCAATGATATTATTTTCCATATAAATCGTCAGAAGCGATTTGGGCACAATATTATTCCCATAATAATCCGATCCGGTTGCAGATACGGAAAGTTTTTTAAAAGGCATCAAATAATCCATGATAGACAGATCATGGGCAGCCAGATCCCAGATAACATCCACATCCTGCTGAAATAAACCAAGGTTGACACGGGTGGAGTCATAATAAATCAAATCCCCCAACTCTCCTTTTTCAATGATTTCTTTTATCTTGCGAACTGCCCCGGTATATACAAATGTATGGTCAACCAAAAGAGTCTTTTTTTTATTTAAAGCAATATCGATCAATTCTTCAGATTGCTCGACATTATCGGTCATCGGCTTTTCCAGCCATAAATGTTTGCCTGATATAAGCGCCTTTTTTGCCAGATCATAATGGGTCGAAACCGGCGTGGCAATGGCAATGGCATCCAGTTTTGTATCCTCAAGAATTGCCTTAATATCATTTTTCAGATTAACATGAGGGTATAATCTGGCTGCTGCATCCAATCGGTCTGATGAAAAATCACAAATAGATGAAAGCTCAAAATTCACATTGTTATTAAAGTTTCTAGCCAAATTCGGCCCCCAATAGCCATAGCCGATTAATCCAATTTTTATCATTTGATCATTCCTTCCTAATACGCTCCCTTTTTCCCAAGCACCGCAAACAAAGTTTCATAAAGCACGTTGAAATCCATATCCAGGCTACGGTTGTAGATGTAATAAATATCGAGCAGGATCATATCCTCAAAAGACACAGCGCTTCTTCCAGCCACCTGCCACAAGCCTGAAATTCCCGGACGTACGCTAGCGCGTTTTTTGTGCCATTCCTTGTAGATATCATACTCGTATGGAAGACACGGCCTTGGACCTACGAGGCTCATATCCCCTTTGAGCACATTAATCAGTTGCGGCAATTCATCCAGACTGAATTTTCTTAAGAATTTACCAACCGTTGTAATTCTGGGGTCATCGGTTATCTTCAGGGGCTGTTCTTCATCGCTGGAACTGGATATTTCACCTTTTATCAGCCTGGTCACATATTCTTTGTGAATCCCTGGATCATTGTTGACCCGCATGGTTCGGAATTTGAACATTGGAAAAATTTTGCCGTTTTTACCAACCGACTTTGCTTTGTAAAATACCGGCCCTTTAGAATTCAGCTTAATCGCAATGGCAATGGATATGAAAAACGGCAGCAACAGAATAAAGGCAGGCAATGCAACCAGTGTATCCATACTGTGTTTTAGCTTGTTAAACAGCCACGTATTTTTCTGCGAACACAGCCGGATCATTGGAAGGCCGCAAAAATTGTCGATATACAGTTTCATGTTAATTATCGGCATCAGCCTGGGAGAAAACCAGACTGTAATGCCGATTGATGTGCAAAAATCAAGAAGAGAAATCAAAGTGTGCTTATCAATCTCTTCGTCGGTCACAATAATTTCATCTATATTATTTTGCGCTACAATATTTGGAAGGTCTCTTAATCCACCAAGCCTGGACTTGGGGATAATAGTATCAATACCGCATCTGGTCTTTCTACTCAAAATACCATTAACCCAAAATGGAGCATTTTGTTCAATGATATGATTGGAAATGGTTATTGCTTCCTGATCAGAACCGATAATTGCAAGTTGCCGCCTGAATTTGCGCCTCATCCAGACATTAAAAATTAGATGCACGAGCAGGTAACGGCATAATATCAGCATAAAAACAGCAGTAACAAAGCCGGCAGGTATTACAAAACCATTGGAGATAATCTCAGGAATCTCATCAGGGTTCATTATACTCAAGACTCCGGTTACAAAAAAACCTAGCCCCATGATCTTAATGATATTAACCATCTGATTTGAAAAGAACCGGCTCAGCAGCAGAATCCCCATGGCAATTAGGAATAAAACAGGTATAAAGTAGTCGTGTGCCAAAATTCTTGGCCACATATAAATAGAAACGATAAGACTAAAGACAAACATGCTCCAGCCAACCGATTTGCCAAAATTTATCAGATGAGCCTTTTTAGAAAATATGAGATGGTAGTTATAAAGATTAAATGTTTTAAAAAATGATAGTGTAATCAAGGCAAAAACAATTAAAATAATCGACTGTATTAAATTCTCACCAAAGTCGAACTTGTAGCCACTGCTCCAGGCACTCAAGCCAAAAGCCAGACAAACCAGCATTATATCCAGGCAAATCAAAGCCGCTTTATAGGAAACATACCGTACTCGCATTAATTTCCACGATATCGTGTCTTCTTCCATTGGAAATAATGAATACTCAATCGCCTTCTTTCTTGCAGGCGTACTTGACATGTTGGTTCTACCTCCATCATGCATAGTATGGCTCTTAACTTTTAAACTTATCTTGTGACTACTCACGTAGTCAGGCTGAAGCTGTTTAGACTGAAGGCTGAAGGGGTCAGAAGAGCACGATTGCCGTACTTCGACGGAAATATCTGATTCTTGCATCAAACATGGCTTCAAAATGCGCTTTTTCCTAACAGTCTTCAGCCTTCGGACTTTAGCCTATTCACCTGAGTAGTTACAAATATTGAAAAAAGAGTGATGAAAAAAAGGAATTAAAGAGAACGGAAAATTCTACTTGGGGGAATAGGGGCTGTTAAAAAATAGCTTGATCAGATCTTGAAATAGATGTATCGGTTATTAATGCATAATAATAACCGATGAAATGGATAAATTGCATGAATTTGGCACCTGAGCAAATAATTGAAATCTTGATTGAGTCCAACTTCTGGCGGCAGGATCAAAATGTCGGCATTGAACGGACAAATTACCTGAACAGGTTGTCAGACCTGGCACAAGAGGGCATGGCTGTAACCATCGTGGGTCCCCGCAGGAGCGGAAAATCGACTATAATGTATCAACTAATCAAGAGGCTGATTGACGGAGGCGTCCCACGGGAAAATACATTACATGTTAATTTCGAAGATCCCCGGTTCTATGGGGAACTGAATCCGCAATTTATGTCAAAGCTTTTCGATGCCTACATGATGATTTTAAGGCCAAAAGGAAAGGTTTATATCTTCCTTGACGAGGTGCAAAACGTCGCCGGCTGGGAAAGATTCGTCCGTTTTTTAGTAGATCAGCAAAGGCATGCAATCTATATCACGGGATCTTCCTCGAGCCTTCTCAGCAAAGAACTTGGTACGCTTCTCACCGGCCGGCATCTTGATTTGACGATTTATCCGCTCAGTTTTGGCGAATTCCTTTTCTTTAAAGGTATTAAATTGAATAATCAGCTTGACCTGTTGAGCCAAAAGACAAAAATCAGGCGGTTGGTCGGTGAATATATGAGATGGGGAGGTTTTCCGGCCGTTGTTTTGGGGAAGAACAAGCAGGAGATATTGCTTAATTACATGGGCGATATTCTGAGCCGTGACATTGTTGAGAGATACAATATCAAGAAGGTTAACAATCTAAAAACACTTTCAAAGTATTATATGACAAACTGTGCCTCTCTTATATCTTTCAACAGCATAAAGGGCTTTATAAATATGCCTGTTGATACTGTTGAAAGATATTCTGAATACTTAAATAATGCATTCCTGTTTTTCTACCTCAAGAGATTTTCTTATTCTTTGAAAGAGCAGGAAAAGAATCTCCGCAAAGTATTTTGTATTGATAGCGGCTTGAGGAATGCCGTATCAATGGGATTCAGTGAAGACCGGGGCAAGGTGCTGGAAAATATCGTTTTTCTAAAATTTTCGCAAAAAGGGAACGAAGTATATTACTGGAAGGACAAACAGGGCTATGAAGTCGATTTCATTGTCGTTGAAGGAGGGAAGGTAGCCAGTGTTTATCAGGTATCATATAGCGTGAGGGAGGCCAGAACCAAGACAAGAGAAACCAATGCCCTGATAAGAGCCCTTATATGTTTTGATCTGAAGGAAGGTACTATAATAACGGAAAATCAAGAGATGGAAGAAACGCTGAAGGGATTTCGAATAAGGTATATGCCTGTATGGAAATTTCTTTTAAGTTGATATCAAACGGTATTCTCCTGATTCGTGAAAATCCCCGATGTTGGCATATTTATCAAGCAGCATATGTGCACCGCTGGCGCAGACACTGGTAATACGGTTATTGAGTAATGACTACTAAAGATCAGTTATTATTATATCTGAAAGAAAATCAAGGGAATTGGGTTTCCGGTGAGCTGATAAGCAATAATCTGGCAGTAAGCCGCTCTGCCATATGGAAGCATATCCGCAAGTTAAAAGAAGAAGGCTATGTTATAGAATCTGCCCCGAAAAAGGGATATCTTCTCAGCAAAGCTTCAGATCCGATCACGGCTGAAGAAATAAGGGAAGGTCTTTGCACCAAAGTTTTTGGAAAGAAAAATATTATTTATTTGAAGGAAACTGATTCGACAAATACAAGGGCAAAAGAACTTGCAGCGCAGGGAGCCCCTGAAGGAACTCTAATTATTGCGGAAAAACAGACAAAAGGAAGGGGCAGAAGAGGAAGAAACTGGTTTTCACCTTCAGGAGGTGGAATTTATTTTTCTCTTATCCTGAGGCCGGCCATATCACCTGGTGAAACCCCGAGAATAACGCTGATGACCGCCGTTGTTTTAGCGGAAACCTTGATTTCCATGATGAAATTAAAATTAAGAATCAAGTGGCCTAATGACATTCTTGTAAATGGAAAGAAGCTGGCCGGTATTCTTACTGAGATCAGCACTGAAATGGATGCAGTAAATTATATCGTCGTTGGTCTTGGAATGAATGTAAACACTCGATTCGAAAATTTTCCCCAGGAAATAAAGAAAAGTGCAACCTCAATTTTAATAGAAACCGGAAAGCAGTTCCCAAGAGTCAGGTTTATTCAACACTATCTAAAATTGTATGAAAAATACTATGACATGTTTAAGAAAAATGATTTTGAGCCAATAATGAAACGCTGGAAGGAGCTTGCAGATATAATAGGAAAGCAGATCAAGGTTGATGTTATAGGAAAAACTCATATTGGAAAAGTTATAGACGTTGATAATGACGGGGTATTGATCTTGAAAGACGATCAGGGGAAATTACAAAGAATTTTTTCAGGTGATGTAACCCTGGCAAGACAACTTCCTGCAAGATCATTAAAAAAGGGGGGGTGACCGTGTAAAACCGGCCACCCCCAATGTTGCTTTGTCTTCTTTCAAATGCGATTAGAAACGCAGCTTGATCATTTCTAACCCTTCCTGAACAACTTCTTCTTCCGACCGAATCTGGCAAGACCGATCAGGCCACTGCCGAGAAGCAGCATGGTTGCAGGTTCGGGGACGGGGGTAACGGATTCGACCATGACAACCATGTCGGTATAATCCCAGTCCGCGACAGAGGCGTCCAAGTCTTCAAATGCCAAGATATACTCATTATTGGTCCACGTGCCCGCTGCAATATCGGCAAGCTGAACCTTATCAGTATTTGTCCCTTGATATGCAAACATGTGGTCTTGCATGTCGCTGTTAAGACTCGTGTCACTGTGCCACAGCCCACCGTCATTATATAAAGACGAGTCCAAATAATAGCCAAAATTGTTGCCGGCAAAATCAACACCGGAATCTGCCCAATTTACATGAACGCTTCCATCAAGCTTGATTGAGAGCACTACTTGAGCCCCTGCACTATCACCCCCCGCAAATAACTGTACATAGTCGCCCCCAGAGTATACGCCAAAGATGTTACCTGGTGCGAAACCGGCAAGTTCTATTATCATGGTGGCAACAGAGCCCCCGGTAGCTGTAATCGACCAATAAGAATCGGCTGTGTCAGAAAGATAATCCGTTGACACATCCACGCTACTATTACCACCTACGGTAATATCGTCCAAGACGTCCTGCAGGTCAGTGACATCAGAGTCAGAGCTGAGCACGGGAATTGCCATCGCACTGCCGGCAACCAAGAACACTGACAAAACTGTAATAATTAAAATTTTTGATAATTTCTTCATTTTTTCTCTCCTTATTTCCAAGGCAGCCCGGCTGTCCGGATTTAAATTAACTCTTCCGGACCCATGGGCTTTCCGTCTCCCAATTGCTTGGGATTTGGCTTTTTCTTGATATTAAAAACTCATTTTCAGAATAGATCTTAACT
>JAIVWD010000107.1:0-9609 GCA_049190315.1 Deltaproteobacteria bacterium
TGAAGTTCAGAAATTCTTAAAAGTACTGCATACGCCTATGAGCTCTTCTTGATGGGAGTCCATCGGCTCAGGACCATGGGCCGGATGCGATCCAGTTTGTGGGACTTGGTTTGCCGGAGGAAATGGCCGCATCACCTTTTCGACCCGGCAGATCTTGGCGTATTTGAGCAGTTCACCGAGGTCGAACTTCTTTCGTGTCTTGTAGAGTTTCAGTGCTTCCAGCACCACGTTCATTCCGATCTTATTGCGAAACTTGAAGCAGTCGGCCAGGATTTTCTCGGGGCTGTAGACTTTGATTCGTGGAAAAACGCATTTTGTGGTAGAAAGATACATTTATAGTAACTACTACTCAGGTGGATAGGCTGAAGGCCGAAGACTGTTAGGAAAAAGCGACGGAAAAAAGAGGGGTTTCCGTTCAGGTACTATTTAATCCATAGCCCATTTGAGCAGTAAGCTTCCCCAGGTAAAACCCGCACCAAATGTTGAGAGAATAACCCAGTCTCCCTTGCTTATCATTTTTTTCTCATAAGCTTCCGACATGGCAATCGGTATTGTTCCTGCTGTTGTATTACCATATTTGTCTATGTTTATAATTACCTGATCTTTATTAAGTTTCAGCTTATTCGCTACAGCATCAATTATTCTTAAATTAGCCTGATGGGGGATTAGAAGTTTTATATCTTTTGCGGTAAGTCCGTTTTTTTCCATAATTTTTGTTGCGACACCTGCCATGCCGTTGACAGCATATTTAAATACTGTTTTACCTTCCTGATAAAGATAGTGCTTTTTCCCCTTTACAGTTTCATAAGAGGCCGGCAGTAAACTTCCTCCAGCCGGCATACCTAAGTACTTATATCCTGAGCCATCTAAATGAAGAATAAAATCCTTAACTCCAAGGTCATTATCATTTGACGGCTCTAACAGGACAGCTCCTGCTCCGTCTCCGAATATAGGGCATGTATTTCGATCCCCATAGTCAATTATGGAGCTCATCTTGTCTGCCCCGATTACCATAATTTTATCATGTTTTCCTGTCTCAATAAATTGAGAACCGGTAGCTAAAGCATGAACAAATCCTGTGCACGCACCATTTAGATCAAATCCCCAGCCTTTTGTGGTATTAAGCTCTTTTTGAACCAGAGCTGCCGTGGCCGGGAAAGGCATATCCGGAGTTATTGTGGCAACTATAATTAGATCAAGTTCATCGGCTGATATATTTCTCTGCTCAAGAACTGTCTTTGCAGCTTTGGCTGCCATGTAAGAAGTGCCTTTATCGTTATCAAGAATTCTTCGTTCTTTTATTCCTGTACGTGTTGTTATCCATTCATCACTTGTATCAACCATTTGTTCTAAATCTTTATTTGTAAGTTTGCGATCCGGAACATAATGGCCGACACCCGTAATAATTGCGCGCATTAAAAGCCTCCTATATATTTTATAAATAATTAACTTTGAAATTTAGGTTTAACTATCATATACTACTTGCCGATGCAATATCTTTGATAACCGTTCACAGGTTCAAAAGTTCACAGTTCAAGGTTATAAGATAGATGAGTAAAAAGTGCCTAAAGTGAGCAAAGTTGTATGGTGAAAAAGTTAAAATTGGCAGCGCTGAAGGCGCATTCATTAACTTTAGGCACTTTAATATACTTTAGCTCACTTTAGGCACTTATGTCTGCACCGAAGGGTGCGCTAATTTAAAGGGCGGATAATAATGGAAGAGGTTGATGCTATAAGGAGCATATTGAAAAGGATATATGGTGAAGAGCATGCAGACATTGCATTTAAAAAAATTCTTACACTAATAGAAAATTTTCCATTTAAACAAAAAACAAAAGGAAAGAATTATTTTTCTCAAGAGGATGTAGTCCTTATAACTTATGGTGATTCTTTAAATAAAGAGGGAGAGGTCCCTCTGAACACCCTTTGTAATTTTGCAGACAAGTACTTTAAAGGAATTTTTTCTACTATACATATCCTGCCGTTTTTCCCATTTTCCTCGGATGATGGTTTTTCAGTTATAGACTTTTATTCAGTTAATCCTGAGCTTGGCTCCTGGGGAGATATAAAAAAGTTAGACAACAATTTCAAACTTATGTTTGATCTTGTCTTAAATCATATTTCCTCAAAAAGTAGCTGGTTTAATAAATATTTAGATGAAGAGAAAGGATATGAAGATCTTTGCATAGAAGTCGATCCATCAACTGACTTATCAGATGTGGTAAGGCCTCGATCTCTGCCATTACTGACTAAATTCAAAAAAAATTCGGGAAAGACTACTCATGTTTGGACGACATTCAGCTCTGATCAGATTGATCTCAATTATAACAGTCCTGATGTTCTTGAAAAAATGATTGAAGTCCTGCTTTTTTATGTAGAAAATGGAGCAAAAGTCATACGTCTTGATGCTATTGCGTATCTGTGGAAAGAGACAGGTACAAATTGTATCCATTTAAGCCAGGCTCATGATGTTGTAAAACTTTTTCGCAGGGTATTAGACTTAATTGCTCCTGAAGTTATAATTATTACGGAAACAAATGTACCGCATGAAGAAAATATAAGCTATTTTGGAGATGGTAAAGACGAGGCGCAGATGGTTTATAATTTCACACTGCCGCCGCTGCTTTTTTATTCGTTTGCAATTGGAGATTCAAAAATTCTGTCAGATTGGGCAAAGGGGCTTAAATTAGAATCATCAAGCAACACCTTTTTCAATTTTACAGCATCGCATGACGGTATTGGTGTGCGGCCATTAGAGGGAATATTGCCGGACAGGGAAATTGGCCGGCTTGTAGAAATCGTCAGAAGAAATGGCGGATATATTTCATTTAAGAACAATCCTGACGGAACAGAAAGTCCCTATGAGATGAATATTACTTATGTCGATGCCTTAATAAACAATGAAAAAAAATTGGGCGTTAATAGATTCCTTGCTTCACAGGCTATACAGTTTGCCCTTCCGGGAGTGCCTGCTGTGTATATTCACAGCATCCTGGGTTCACGGAACTGGAGAGAAGGGGTTGAGCATACGAACAGGAATAGGACTATAAATAGAGAAAAACTTCAAATTGAAGAAGTATTATCTCAATTAAAAAATCCCGGAAGTTTTCGCTCCAGGATTTTTTCTTCTTATATAAATTTAATCAAAGTCAGAAAAAGGCAGCGGGCTTTTCATCCAAACGCTTCATTCGAGGTGCTTGATATCGATCCTAAGATATTTGCCATCGTAAGGTATTGCAAAAATCAGACTATCTATGCACTTACAAATATTTCATCCAAACATGTTTCTTTGTCTTTATCGGGAAAAGGAGTGCCGTCTGAGATGAAAGATCTTCTAACCGGTAAAATATTCAACACGGATTCATTACTGTTAAATCCCTACCAGTATGTATGGCTTAGGAACGGGGACTAAATAACTTCCCCAAGTAGGCGCATAGATTTGGCTCGGATTTAGAGGCAAAAGGCATTAATTTTTATTCCGGCTCGTTAATTTTATCTCTTAACTTTCCAGAACATTTAAAAGTAACCACTTTTCTTTCCTTAAGCATCAAGTCAGCTCCTGTTGCAGGATTCCGGCCCCTTCTTTTTTTCTTGTTTTTGACACAGAATTTACCAAATCCAGAGATCAGAACATCATTACCTTTTTCAAGCGTACTTTTAATAATTTCCAACAGGGATTCGATAACTTCAACTGATTTTTGTTTGGTGAAACCCAGCCTGTGAATGTTTTCAACAATATTGTTCTTAGTTAATGACATGGTACCTCCTCAAAAAACTTCATATATTAAAATCTATCGGGGATAAACTCCATGATTGTATATATAGTCGAAATAATAGTCGTAGTATCCCTTATCTTCATCATGGGATGTAACATTTTCAGTGTAAGATTTTTCTAAATTTGCCAGCCATAATTCTTTTGAAAAAGAATAGAGAACCTTTTTAAGCATTTTGGCTTCACTGATAATTTCTTTGTTGTTCTGGATGAACATGTCAATCCCATCGATTATCGCCTTGATGTTTCTTATATATTCAGTATCATCAAGCCCTTCTTCAATATATATTTGATGAAACTCGGATATAATATATTTTATCGTACCTTCAATAGCATCTATACACTTCATGGCACAATTTAAAATATTTAGAGATTTGTTTAAAAATTTATAAAACGCAAAAAACCCTGTAATTATTTAATAATATACTGATATTAACTGCATGTCAAGATTCTTTGGAGTAAAAATTAGATTTTTAGTAGCCGTTCATGGCTTACTATTTTTGTCAGCCCAAAGAGCGAACTTGGCACTTGCAGGTTTTAGGTTTTAAAGTTATGTTGTTTTTTTTTCGAGATCTAAAGTTCAATGGAGCCGGCGAGCGGAATTGAACCGCTGACCTGCTGATTACGAATCAGCTGCTCTGCCATCTGAGCTACGCCGGCATATTGAGACCTTTGAAAATTGAATATTTTTTGTAACACTTTAGCGCTTTTAAATATTATTTTTTTGACAGGATTTACAAGATATTCAGGATTTAAATGATCGAAGCTTTTCCTGTTAATCCAAATCTAAATCCTTATACCTTGATACACACCTTCTTCATGTTGTGATTATATTTTATGATTTACTGGATAGCTACAATGAGAGTTGGCTTTGTTTGTGCACTTTATATAAAATCTTGTTTATCCTGTTATCCTGTCAGATTCTTTTTCAAAAGGCTAAATTGTTACCATTTTTCAATGGACTACTTTTTTTATGAGCCAAAATCAAGAAAATATTACATTTAAATCCTTGATTAATCAAATTCTCCACAGGGATTGTGGAATAGATTGTATTGGATTGTCCGGATCTGATACGGCATTTTTTGTATCAAGCTTGTATCTGGAACATAGAACGCCTTTTATTGTGATAGTGCCTTCGCAAAAACAAGGCGAAATATTTATAAATGACCTGTCTTTTTTTATAAATGAATCCGAGCTGCATGTAATACACTTTCCTTCTTACAATATATTACCTTTCAAGAAACTATCTTACCACAATGAAACAGCAGCAAAAAGGATCAGCGCACTTTACCGGATTATTAATGATGAGGTGCCGTTAATTGTTGTTACTACCGTCAGCGCTCTTTTGCAAAAGCTTATCCCTAAACAGGAAATTTGCAACTATGCTGAACTTATTATGGTTGGCGAAGATATAGAACGTGATCATTTGATCGAAAAATTGATTTCCGGCGGGTATGTCAGGTCAGCGATTGTGGAGGAACATGGTGATTTTTGTATAAGAGGAGGCATTCTTGATATATTTTCTCCGCTCTATCCTGATCCGCTCAGGATAGAGCTGTTTGGAGATACAGTAGATTCATTGAGGTTTTTTTCAGCAACAACTCAGAGAACTATAAAAATTATCAAGGAAGCAGTTATTCTTCCTGCCAGAGAAGTGATTTTGAGAAAAGAGTCCATAGTTCAGATAATCGGCAGGATCAGACAGCAGGCATCAGATCTTGATATGCCCGTAACCAAGGTTAGAGCTATCGTTGATATTATCAAGAAGGAGGGTTTTTTCTCGGGGATTGAGGGCTTAATTCCGCTGATTTATCCAAAACTTGATACTTTTTTTGATTATGTTCCCGATAATGCGAATTTTGTTCTGATAGAGCCAAAAAATCTTGAAAACATTGCTATCGAATCACAAGAGCAGGCAAAAATAAACTACCAGAATGCCTGCACGGAAAGAAGGCTCTGTGTTGAGCCGGATTCTCTTTACCTGAGATGGTTAGAGGTTAAAGAGATGCTTTTACAAAAGAAGCCGTTAGCATTAAAGATGCTTCCTGTATTAAGCGAGAGCTGGGACAGGGAGATGACTTTTCCGCAGTATAATTTTTCAGTGATAAACAACACCTCTATCAACGAGCAGCTCAAGTGCCGTCGCGGGGATGAGAAACAGTATTTGCCTTTAGCTGACTGGATTAATGATAAGAAGCGTTTCGGCCATACCACAGTTATTGTTTGCAGCAACAGGGCACGTGCCGGCAAACTGAAATCCATTCTTTCGCCATATGGTATTCAAGCTAAGTTTGTTGATAGTTTCCACCATGTTAAACTCAGCACGAATTGTGTTTATATATGCTATGGCGCTCTTTCTTCCGGTTTTGTTTTGTCCGACTTGTCTCTGGCCATTATCACGGAAGATGAAATATTTGGAAAGCAGCATAGAAAAGTAAAGCCAAAACAGCCGATACAAATTGAACAGCTTTTATTCGAAGATCTGAAAAAAGGAGACTTTATTGTTCACACAGAACACGGCATAGGCAGATACGATGGTTTGGTAAAGTTGAAGATAGACGGAGCAACAAATGATTTTCTTCTTATTTATTACAGGGATGATGATAAACTCTATCTTCCTGTAGAACGTATGAACATGGCGCAGAAATACGTTGGGGTTGATGGAATGCAGCCGGTTCTTGACAAAATGGGCGGGAAATCATGGGATCGAATTAAAAAGAGGGTTAAGAAATCGGTAGAGAAAATTGCAGGGGAACTTCTTAAACTCTATGCGGCGCGTAAATTTAATAAAGGCTATGCTTATAAACATATAGACAGCTATTCCAGAGATTTTGAGTCGGATTTTTCATATGAGGAGACAGTTGACCAGCTTAGAGCAATAGAGGACGTGCTGCATGATATGAAGCTCCCAAGCCCAATGGACAGACTGGTGTGTGGTGATGTGGGTTACGGCAAGACAGAGGTTGCGCTTCGCGCATCGTTTATGGCTGTAAATAATGGGAAACAGGTCGCTATACTGGTTCCAACTACAGTTCTTGCAGAGCAGCATTTCTTGACCTTTTCTGAACGAGTTAAGAATTATCCCTTTAATGTGGCATGCCTGAACAGGTTTAGAACTATAAGGGAGCAACGCGACATTATCAAGAATCTGAAGACAGGCAAAATAGATATTGTTATCGGAACTCACAGGCTCTTGCAGAAAGATGTAGATTTTAAAGATCTGGGCCTTTTTGTGATTGATGAAGAACAGCGCTTTGGTGTTAAGCAAAAGGAGATGTTGAAAAAAATAAGGACAACCGTTGATGTTTTAGCATTAACAGCAACTCCCATACCCAGGACCCTTCAAATGTCCCTGTTTGGGATACGTGACATAAGTATTATTGCAACCCCGCCCGAACATCGCCATTCCATTATAACCTATATTTCGGAGTTTGATGATGTGATTATTGCGGAAGCTATAAGAAAGGAGTTGAAAAGGGATGGTCAGATATTTTTTGTTCATAATAATATTCATAATATATGGTTAATTGCAGAGCATTTAAAAAAGCTGGTACCTGAGGTCAGGCTGGGTGTTGCACATGGCCGTTTAAGCGAAGATGAGCTGGAAAGAGAAATGTTTAAGTTTATGAAGAAAGAAACAGACATGCTGGTGTGTACAACTATAATTGAGTCGGGCATTGATATTCCTTCTGCCAACTCAATACTCATCAACAGGGCCGACAGGTTTGGACTGGCCCAGATTTACCAGCTTCGCGGCCGTGTGGGAAGAGCTGATGAACAGGCATATGCATATCTGTTTATTCCGGAAGAAAGCGCATTGACTAAAGATGCCAGGAAACGTCTTAAAGTGTTGATGGAACATAGTGACCTTGGAGCAGGCTTTCAAATAGCAATGAGTGATTTGAAAATCAGGGGAGGGGGTACAATACTTGGCGCTTCACAGACAGGTCATATCGCCGCGGTCGGATATGACATGTTTCTCAAGCTGATGGAAAACTCTATGTCTGAGCTGAAAGGAGAGACGGTTGTAGAAAGCCTGGAACCGGAGATTAACATGACTCTCTCTGCGTTTATCCCTGAAAATTTTATCCCTGATATTGATCAGAGACTTTCGGTTTATAGAAAGCTGGCAAAGCTAACGGATTTAAAAGAATTATCCGATTTTAAGGAAGAATTGATCGATCGATTTGGGGTTTTGCCAAATGAGGCTGCCAATCTTATTTTAAAGATTAAGCTTAAAGTTTTATCCATAAAAGCTGGAGTAAAAAGGCTTGACCTGGCAGGACAGCATCTTTTCCTTTATTTTTCACCAGCTCACCAAAAAAATTCCTTTGGAATAGTTGACATGATAGTTTCAAGGCAAGATCGTTTTAAGATTACACCAGACCATGTTTTTAAGGCCAGGCTTTCAAAAGGCGGGATGAAAAGCCTTTTAGATCAGGCCAGAAACATCTTGAAAGAAATAGCTCAACATGTTAACGGCTGAGTGACGGTTGTCGGTTGTCAGTTTACAGTTCACGGTTTTAAGTTTTGGCTGCCAACTTAAAGCGGAACACTTTTCGCTATTTTGGCTCTATGGCAATTCCACAATCAAGCAAAATCTAAGGAATTGCTAACTAATTGAATTTACATGCTGTCCCGACTTACGTTGGTAGCCAGTTTTGATCAACTGTAAACCGTGAACCGTAAACCGTAAACTGTTACGAATTATATTATAATCTTGGTGTCCTTGTGGCTGAACTATTACGACAAATATTCTGTAAAATTGTTTTTTGGATACAACTTTTCTTCCTTTTTTGTGCCCTTAGTTTCTTCATGACTGCTGATGTGCAGAGCGCAGAAGTTGTTGACCGAATTGTTGCCGTTGTTAACGATGATATAATTTTACTTTCCGAACTTGACGAGTCGTTTAACCCATATGCTGAAAGAATAATGGCGTCCGGTTATTCGCTTGACGAGGAGCGCCGGATGCTATTCAACATTCGGGAGGAAATTCTTAATCAACTGATTGATCAAAAACTTACCGACCAGCAGATAAAGCAATCTAAAATTACGGTCAGTGATGATGAGATAGATAAAGCAATAGAGCGTTTAAAAGAAGCAAATTTTTTTACTGATGAAGATCTCAGGGAGATGCTGGGCGTGGAAGGTTTAACCATGGAGGAGTATCGGGAGCGTATAAAGGATCAGATGCTCAGGGCTAAGCTGGTTAACTTTGAGATAAAATCCAAAATCGTAATTACAAAAGAGGATACAGAGTCTTACTACAAAAACCACAGTGACAAGTATAGCAGAATAAAGAAATATCGCCTCAGTAACATAATTATGAAAGTGCCTTCTTTTGCTTCTGAAAAGGAGAAGCTTGGGGTATTAGAAAAAATGGAGATAGTTTTAACGGAATTGAAGGCGGGAAAACCTTTTGATATAACATCCGAAACTTACTCTGAATCATCATACGTCAGTGATGAAGGCGGATTAGGTTTATTTGAACTTAAAGAACTCTCTCCCAAAATACAAGAAGCAATAAAAGATATGAAGACAGGTGAGTTTACGGCGGTGCTTGATACTGATCAAGGGTATCAGATATTCTATATTCAGGAGATTGTTGATGTTCCAGGGAAGTCGCTTGAAGAGGCATCCACTGAGATTGAAGATATGCTTTATAAAGAGATAGTTGATAAGAAATTCCTTTCATGGATAGATGAACTTCGAAAGAGGTCTCATATAAAAACTATAAAATAGACTTTCAGATAAATAATTTCACTGTGTTATCAGTCGTTGACGTATAACTAATACGCCTTCCTCCTTCTGGCCTTGTGAAATTAATTATCTGAAAG